>NZ_JBFODV010000304.1:0-36950 GCF_040908495.1 Aeromonas sp. R1-1
TGGAGCGTTACGGGAGGGGGGTGAATATCAAAGCATGTTTGCATGAGGCGCTGGGGCGCCCCATGCAACACGTAATTGGGACATAGCCTTTTTTTATTACCGGTTGTTCCGTATCACTCAGCCACGGCCGAGGCGGTTCTCCGGGTAGTTCTTGGCCAGCACTTCGCGGGCATGCTTGGCCAGCTGCGGCATCTTCAGAGCGTCGTAAGACTCGACCATGATCTCCAGCGCCTTCTCGGTTTCGGCTGTGTCGGGGTAGGTTTCGACAATCAGCTTGGCCCGGTTGGCGGCCGCGACCAGTGCATCACGCTTCACATAATACTCGGCCACGCTCAGGTCATATCTGGCCAGACGATTCTTCAGGCCAATCATGCGGGCGCGGGCATCGGCGGCATAGACGCTGTTGGGGTAGTTCTGCAACAGGGTCTTGAAATCCTGGAATGCCTGACGGGCATAAGCCGGGTCTTTGTCGTCACGACCGATGCCGAACAGGCTCTGGAAGAAGTTGTAATCCGCCGCCATGTTGGTCAGGCCGCGCATATAGAAGACGTAATCGATATTTTTATGCGCCGGATTGAGGCGGATAAAACGGTCGATATTGGCGATCGCCTGAGCGGTATCATCCTGCTTGTAGTAGGCATAGATGAGGTCAAGCTGCACCTGGTTGGAGTAGGCACCGAACGGGTAGCGAGAGTCCAAAGCCTCCAGCAATTCAGTGGCTTGCACGTAATTGCCAACATCCAGTTTGAGGCGTGCTTTCTGGTACAGGGTTTCCGGCGGTTCGTCGGGTACCTTGGGTTTGGTGCTGGAACAGCCTGTGATCAAGGTAGCGACCAAGGCGAGCGACATCAGCAGGTGAGACTTCTTTCCCATCAACAACATCCGGTCCATTTCCACGAAATTGGCAAAGTATCCGTTATGCTTGGCTAAAAGAAAAGCTAGAATACCCGGATTATTTCGAATTGATACCCCCCGCTCAAGAGACCATACATGAGCCAGCATATTGAACTGACAGGCGAATTCCAGGATCACCAATTCGGGCAGCGACTCGACCAGGCCCTGGCCGAATTGTTTCCAGACTACTCCCGCACCCGCATCAAGGAGTGGATTTTACAGGACAGAGTGACCCTGGACGGTCAGGTTGCCAACACCCCGCGCGAGAAGATTCTGGCCGGGCAGCAGGTGCATGTGAATGTCGAGCTGGAAGATGATACTCGCTGGGATGCCCAGGATATCGAGCTCAACATCGTTTATGAAGATGAACACATTCTGGTGATCGACAAACCAGCCGGTCTGGTGGTTCACCCGGGCGCAGGTACGCCGGATGGCACCATCCTCAACGCCCTGCTGCACCGCTACCCCGGCATTGCCGAGGTGCCCCGCGCCGGTATCGTGCACCGTCTGGATAAAGACACCACAGGTTTGATGGTGGTTGCCAAAACCGTACCCGCCCAGACCCATCTGGTGGAAGCGCTGCAGGCGCGCCAGATCACCCGTGAGTACGAAGCGATCGCCATCGGTCACATGACCGCCGGCGGCACCGTTGATGCGCCCATCGGCCGTCACCCGACCCAGCGTACCCACATGGCCGTGGTGCCCAATGGTCGTCCTTCCGTGACTCACTACCGGGTTCACGAGAAGTTCCGTGGCCATACCCGTCTGCGTCTGCGTCTGGAGACCGGCCGTACCCACCAGATCCGTGTCCACATGGCGCACATCAAACACCCGCTGGTGGGAGATCCCGCTTACGGTGGCCGTCTGCGCCCGCTGCGCAACGCGACCCCCGAGCTGACTCAGGCACTGCGTAACTTCAACCGTCAGGCGCTGCATGCCACCATGCTGCAACTGGCTCACCCCATCACGGGGGAAGTGATGCAGTGGCACTCAGCTACACCGCAAGACATGGTGGAGCTGATGGAAGTGCTGCGCGCGGATACTCTCGCCAATCCGGATGATTTAGTCTGGAACTGATGCGATAGGGCCTGCTGCGTCGGTTTCTGGCGTCATCCGGCCCGAATAGATGCCAAACGGGGTTCCCTTGCAGGAGCCCCGTTTTTATATCGGTGAATTGAAGGAGTCACAGATGAAATGGATCGAACCCGACTGGCCAGCCCCGGCGTGTGTCAGGGCGTTGTCGAGCACCCGGGATGGCGGCGTCAGTGAAGGGGTCTTTGCCGGTCTCAACCTGGGCGCCCACGTGGGGGATGAACCGGCGCGAGTCGAGTCTAACCGCGCCCGCTTGCAGCAGGCGGCCGCCATCCCGGGGCCCCTCAACTGGCTTAATCAGGTGCATGGCACCGTGGTTCATCCGGTCAGCAGCCATTATGAGCGGGCGCCGGATGCCGATGCTGCCTGCGCCCATGAGGCGGATCAGGCCTGCATCGTGATGACTGCTGACTGTCTGCCGGTGCTGTTCTGCGATCGGGCCGGTACCGTGGTGGCCGCCGCCCACGCAGGCTGGCGTGGACTGAAAGAGGGCGTGCTGGAGGCGAGCATCGTCGCCATGGGTTGCGAGCCGGGCGAGATCCTGGCCTGGCTGGGCCCGGCCATTGGCCCCACTGCATTTGAAGTGGGTGGCGAGGTGCGCGAGGCCTTTATGGCTGAGCAGGCTGAAGCTGTCGCGGCTTTCGTGCCTTCCGCCAACGACGGCAAATGGTTGGCGGATATCTACCAGCTGGCGCGGTTGCGCCTCGCCCGTGCCGGCGTTACCGCCGTCTATGGCGGCGAATACTGCACCTTCAGCGATAGCGAGCAGTTCTACTCCTATCGTCGCGACGGCCAGACCGGCCGGATGGCCTCCCTCATCTGGTTGGCCCGCTAAGCAATCACCCGCCAAGTAATAGCCCGTCTCTCTCAAGAACAGATCCGTATGAGAGAGGCGGGGATCCTGTTCTTGTCCCGTCTTGCAGAAAAAATAACCAGCCACAGCCCTTGAAATAGCCCGTGCGGGCCTCATCTTTCATCTCAGAAAGTTATGTTGTTTGCCGCGCAAGCGGCGTCTGCCTGTTTGAAGGGGGAGTGCAATGCGCCTCGATCGCCTTACCAGCAAATTCCAGATTGCTATTTCCGATGCCCAGTCTCTTGCGCTGGGTCGTGACCACCAATTCATCGAACCCGTTCACCTGATGACCGCACTGGTCAATCAGGATGGCGGCTCTATCCGTCCGCTGCTCACCCTGACCGGGATGGATATCAACGCCCTGCGCTCCCGTCTCGGTGAGGAGCTGGATCGCCTGCCGCGTGTGAGCGGTGTGGAAGGGGACGTGCAGCTCTCCAACGGCCTCGGCCGCCTGCTCAACGTCTGCGACAAACTGGCCCAGCAGCGTAAGGATCAGTTCATCTCCTCCGAGCTGTTCGTGCTGGCTGCCCTCGACGACAAAGGTACGCTGGGCGAGCTGTTGCGCGCTCAGGGGCTGACCAAGGAAAAACTCGAAGCGGCCATCGACAAGGTGCGTGGCGGCAAGAAGGTGGAGGATGCCAACGCCGAGGAGAACCGTCAGGCGCTGGAGAAGTACACCATCGATCTGACCGAGCGGGCCGAAATCGGCAAACTCGACCCGGTGATCGGCCGTGATGACGAGATCCGCCGCACCATTCAGGTGCTGCAACGCCGCACCAAGAACAACCCCGTGTTGATCGGTGCTCCCGGTGTCGGTAAAACCGCCATCGTCGAGGGGCTGGCCCAGCGCATCATCAACGGCGAAGTGCCGGAAGGGCTCAAGAACAAGCGGGTGCTGTCGCTGGACATGGGGGCGCTGGTGGCCGGGGCCAAGTATCGCGGCGAGTTTGAAGAGCGGCTCAAGGCCGTACTGACCGATCTCGCCAAGGAGGAGGGCAACGTCATCCTCTTTATCGACGAGCTGCACACCATGGTCGGTGCCGGCAAGGGCGAGGGGGCCATGGATGCGGGCAACATGCTCAAGCCTGCACTGGCCCGTGGTGACTTGCACTGCGTCGGCGCCACCACCCTGGATGAGTACCGTCAGTACATCGAGAAAGATGCTGCCCTCGAGCGCCGTTTCCAGAAGGTGTTGGTGGAAGAGCCGAGCGTGGAGGACACCATCGCCATCCTGCGCGGCTTGAAAGAGCGTTACGAGCTGCACCACCATGTGCAGATCACCGACCCCGCGATTGTGGCGGCGGCCCAGCTGTCGCACCGCTACATTGCGGATCGTCAGTTGCCGGACAAGGCCATCGACCTTATCGACGAGGCGGCAGCCAGCATCCGGTTGCAGATCGACTCCAAGCCGGAGGCGCTCGATCGCCTCGAGCGGCGCATCATCCAGCTCAAGCTGGAGCAGCAGGCGCTGATGAAGGAGGACGACGACGCCAGCCGCAAACGGCTGGAGCTGATCAATCAGGAGATTGGCGAGAAAGATAGGGAATACAACGAGCTAGATGAGGTGTGGAAGGCCGAGAAGGCCGCCCTCGCCGGCACCCAGCATATCAAGGCTGCGTTGGAGCAGGCCCGTCAGGATCTCGATGTGGCGCGCCGCGCAGGCGACCTGGGCCGGATGTCCGAGCTGCAGTACGGCCGCATTCCGGAGCTGGAGAAACAGCTGGATCTCGCCACTCAGGCGGAGATGCAGGAGACCAGTCTGCTACGCAACCGCGTCACCGATGTGGAGATTGCAGACGTCTTGGCCCGCTGGACCGGTATTCCGGTCGCCCGCATGCTGGAAGGGGAGCGCGACAAGCTGCTACGGATGGAAGATCAGCTGCACAGCCGGGTGATTGGCCAGGAAGAGGCGGTCGATGCGGTCTCCAACGCCATTCGTCGCTCCCGTGCCGGTCTTTCCGATCCGAATCGCCCCATCGGCTCTTTCCTGTTCCTGGGGCCCACCGGGGTGGGCAAGACCGAGTTGTGCAAGGCGCTGGCGGAGTTCCTGTTCGATACCCAGGATGCCATGGTGCGGATCGATATGTCCGAGTTCATGGAGAAACACAGCGTGGCCCGTCTGGTGGGGGCGCCTCCCGGATACGTGGGTTATGAAGAGGGTGGTTATCTGACCGAGGCGGTGCGCCGTCGTCCCTACTCGGTGATCCTGCTGGACGAGGTGGAGAAGGCGCATCCGGATGTGTTCAACATCCTGTTGCAGGTGCTCGATGATGGCCGCCTGACCGATGGTCAGGGTCGCACCGTCGATTTCCGCAACTCGGTGGTGATCATGACCTCCAACCTCGGGTCGGATCTGATTCAGGAGCACCACTCCGAGAAGGATTACGACGAGATGAAGGCCATGCTGATGGATGTGCTGACCCGCAGTTTCCGACCGGAGTTTATCAACCGGATCGATGAGACCGTGGTGTTCCATCCCCTCGGCGAGGATCACATCAAGTCCATCGCCCGCATCCAGCTCAAGAGCCTGATGGGCCGACTGGAGGCTCAGGGTTACGAGGTGGAGGTGAGCGAAGCGCTGCTCGAGAAGCTGGTGCATGCCGGGTTCGACCCCGTCTACGGGGCGCGTCCCCTCAAACGGGCGATCCAGCAGAAGGTGGAGAACCCGCTGGCGCAGGCCCTGCTTTCCGGCCGCATCGTGCCGGGCAAAAAACTGGTGCTGGGGGCCGACAGCAACGGCCTCACCATGACCCAGTAACTAGTCTCGCATCTATGTTTGCAACGCCAGCCCTCGGGCTGGCGTTGTCGTATCTGGTGGCGGGGATTCGGGGGCAAAAAAAACGGCAATCCGAAGATTGCCGGGAGGAATGTAGTGACGCGACCTGGCGTGGGTTGAGCGGGTCGCAGGGGCAAGCCCCGGTTTCGCCGTGGGCCATCAGGGATGACCACGCGACTTACAGCATGTCCGGACTGCGCTCGTTCAGTCCGCACCGCCACACACCTTCAGGGCTGACCCGCGTGCCACTGCGCACAGGCCAGACCGGTGAAATAAACGCGTTTACAGCATGCCAGGGATAGCGGCCTTCATTTCAGAGGGCCACACACCAACCTGTACCTGACCGATATGCTCTTTTTGCAGCAACAGCATGGCCAGACGAGATTGGCCGATGCCGCCGCCGATGGTCTGCGGCATCCGTGCGGCCAGCAGATCCTGATGCCAGTCGTACTGCAGGCGATCCTCGTCGCCTGTGATAGCCAACTGGCGGCGAAGCGCCTCGGCATCGACCCGGATCCCCATGGAGGAGATCTCGAAGCTGTCTTGCAGCACCGGGTTCCACACCAGAATGTCACCGTTCAGACCCGCCAGACCCAGCTCGCTGTGGCTGCTCCAGTCGTCATAGTCCGGGGCGCGCACATCGTGGCGTTCGCCGTGGGAGAGGGCACCGCCGATGCCGATCAGGAACACGGCCCCCAGCTCTTTGGCGATGGCGCGCTCGCGCCCCTTGGCATCGAGGTCCGGGTAACGGGCCAGCAGCTCTTCGCTGTGCAGGAACTGGATCTCGGCTGGCAGGAAGGGGGTCAGCTCATGCTCGGCACAGACCGCGCGCTCGGTGGCCTTGATGGCGGCCCAGATGCCGCGCACGGTTTCCTGCAGATAGGCCAGATCGCGGCGCTCACTCGGCATTACCTTCTCCCAGTCCCACTGATCCACGTAGACGGAGTGGATGGGGGTGAGCTTGTCTTCATCCGGACGCAGCGCCTTCATGTGGGTGTAGATCCCTTCGCCCGGGCCGAAGCCGAAGCGACCCAGGGTCTGACGCTTCCACTTGGCCAGTGAATGGACCACTTCGTAGCTGTGCTCCGGCAGGGTTTTCACTTTGACCTGCACTGCATTCTCGTGGCCAGAGAGGTTGTCCTGAGTGCCATCACCGACCCGGCTCAGAATGGGGGCTTGCACCTCCATCAGACCCAGTTGCTGGGCGAGTTGGCGGGAGAACATCTCTTTGACGAAGCTGATCTGCTGTTGGCTGCGAATGTAGTGCTGTTTCATGCTGAATTCCTGTTTCAAACCCTGTTGGATGTGGTGATTCTTCAACGGAATGCCAACTAAATTCAATATTCGATAATAGAAATAGGCTTTGTGTATTTTTTTCTTCAAAATAAGTCGTTTTTTAATGAGGTATCGTCAACGGGAGTGCAAAAAAATGCCGGAAAATTACCGGATCGATAATCTCGATCAGGCCATCCTCACCGCTCTGATGGAGAATGCGCGGATCCCTTACGCCGAACTTGCGAAACAACTGGCGGTCAGCCCGGGCACCATCCATGTGCGGGTGGAGAAGATGAAACAGGCGGGGATCATCGAGGGGACACGGGTACAGGTTAACCCCAAGAAGCTGGGTTACGACGTCTGCTGCTTTATCGGGATCAATCTGAAGAGTGCCAAGGATTACCCCTCGGCGCTGGCCAAGCTGCAGGCGCTGGACGAAGTGGTGGAGGCCTACTACACCACGGGCCACTACAGCATCTTCATGAAGGTGATGACCCGCTCCATCGACGAGCTGCAGATTGTGCTGATCAACAAGATCCAGACCATCGACGAGATCCAGTCCACTGAAACCCTGATCTCGCTGCAAAACCCTATCCTGCGGGATGTGAAACCCTGACCCCTTGATCAGGGTTCGATATAGGGGATGGCGTACTTGTCGTAGAGGGCCTTGAGGCTGCCGTTGCGTTTCATGCGCAGCAGTTCGGCATCGTAGGCCGCCATCAGGGCTGGGGTCTGTGCATCCGCTCGTGCGCGGGCCCAGGTGTTGAAGTAGGGGCTGCTCTTGAGCGGTTTGGGCAGGTAATCGATCTTTCCCGTCAGCCCCTCCTCCTTGATCTGGGTGAAGGCGGTGACCAGCGGCATCGGCACGGTATCGATCCGTCCGGCCAGCAGTTTGCGCAGTTGCAGCTGGTTCATGGTGATCTCTTGGAACTGATAGGCAGGGTCGGTCATGGCCGCTGCCAGTTCAGGGGTATAGGAGAAATCCTTGGTCACGCCGATGCGCCAGGGTTTGAGATCGGCCAGCGTTTCGTAGCGGATCTTCAGCAGGTCCGCCTTGCGCACGAAGAAGTGCCAGCTGTGGCGAAGATGGGCCTGTTGGGGATAGATGAGATAACTCTCCCGCTCTGCCTTGTAGGAGTGGGTCATCACCAGATCGCAGGCGCCGGTTTCGGCATTGCGGGTGAGGCGGGCGCCGGAGTCGGCCAGCTCGATCCGAAAGGGCGTCTCCAGCTTGTCGAATATGGCGGTGACGATGTCTATATCGAGTCCGCGGGGTTTCTGAGCGGCATCGAGATACTTGAGCGGGGGCTCCATGGTGCCGCAGATCACCAGCTCTTTGGCGGGCAATCCGAGTGGAAACAGCAACCAAAACAGGGGGATCACACGCAAACTACGTCTCCTGAGCCCGTTTGAAGATATTCCAAGACCTGATTCCAGTATATTGGATGGCACCTGATCCGTTAGAAGCGACTGTTTATGGCAAATCCTGAAATCGAGAGCCCGCTGGACGGGATCGACAAGTTGACCGTCTCGCTCTACCGCCTTGGCTTGAGTGCGGCAGCCTTGTTGCTGCTTTGCCGCGGTGCGGCGCTGCTGAGCGGGATGGCACTGCTCCCGTCGGCACAATGGTTGATGTCGCTGGCAGTGGCAAGCGCAATCTGCGGCTTCTCGCTGCATATCTACGACAAGCGGATTCGCCTGATTCTGCAGGGATTTGGTTGGGGCGCGTTGGCCCTGGCAGCTGTGGGGGCGCCGGATGCGTTGGTGCTGGGGGCGGCGTTGGCGATCCTCTCCGGGCTGGCGTTCAAGGAGCAGTTTTGTTTTGCCATTCCCGGCATCAAGCTGGTGCCCGTATTGCTGCCGGCGTTATGGCTGCTGGAGTGGTTGCGGGTGGAGTGGGCCGCCGCACTGGTGGCGCTGGTATGCGGGGCCCTGTTGACCTTGCTGGCGCTGGCCAAGTGGCGGATGCCCCTGCACTTCGATATCGGTGACAAGGGGCGTTACCAGATCTAGGTCTGCTGGCACACCTTCATCTGCTGGTTGAGGGCCTGCATCACCTGACGGCGGCTGATGATGCCGATCACCTTGCCCTGTTGCAGCACCGGGTAGATCTTGGGCTTGGCATCGGCCATCTGGCGAGCCAGATCCAGAATGCTCTCATTCGGCCCGACCGAGAGGGGCGAGCGGTTCATCAGATCCTCCACCCGGGTGCGGGTATCGCAGTGGTAGCTGCCGGTGAGCAGGCTGGGGATGCAATCTTGTTCGGAAAGAAAGCCGATCAGCCGTTTCTGCTCATCCAGCACCGGCAGGCCGCCAAGACCCGATTGATGCAGGCGATCCAGCGCTTCTGCCAGGCCGAGTCCGGCAGTGAGGGAGTGGGTCAGGCGACCCATGTGGTGGTGTACTTTCAGCATGGTGGTGACTCCGCAAGAGGGGGATGCCGCCACTATGACGCGGGCGGATGGCCCGCGACCAATGGCTTGTGCCGCAGGGATTGATAGGCACAAGCCATCGGCGGTGATCCGCTGGCAGGCGGGGTTCGTTCATGCAAGACCATGAAAGGGAAAGGTGATCGTATGCGTGCATTGGTTACGGGCTGCGGCCGTCGACTCGGATTTTATCTCTGTGAACAGCTGGTGGCGGCGGGCTGGCAGGTGACGGGCAGTTATCGCAGCGAGCGGCCGGAGCTGGCCACGCTGGCGGCACTGGGGGTCGAGCTGGTGCAGGCGGATTTTGGTCGGGAAGAGGACGTTGGCAAGCTGATCGATGTGCTGGCGACCCATCAGGATCTGACGCTGGTGATCCACAACGCCTCGGCCTTCGAGCCGCAGGCAACTGATCCGGCGGCGCAACTGGCCCAGTTCGAGCAGTTCTACCGGGTGCACATGGCGGCCCCCTTCCAGCTAAACCGGGCGCTGGCCCCCCGGCTTGCCAGCAACCCCAACGCCAGCATCATTCATATCACCGATATCTATATCCATGCCCCGGCCCCCCGTTTTGCCAGCTATGTGGCGACCAAGGCGGGAGCCCATTCGCTGGCCATGAGCTTTGCCCGGGAGCTGGCGCCTGCGGTGCGGGTCAACACCATAGAGCCGGGGCCGATCCTGTTTCTCGACGAGCATGACGAGGCATGGCGCCAGCAGGTGTTGGCGAAAACACCGCTGGCGCGGGAGGGGGGACTTGAGCCCATCTGGCAGGCGGTGCAGCTACTGGTGGGGAACAGTTATATGACGGGTGCCAGCATCAAGGTAGATGGTGGGCGTGCGCTGGCCACCCTCTGAGGGGTTGCCCAGCTCCAGCGGCACCAGCCCGACCTGCCGGGTCAGCAAGCCATTGCCGGGTTTGAGCTTGTCCGACAGGGCGGGTAGTGTCACTTGCAGCGCCACCTTGGGATCATGCACCTCGCCATGGCCGTAGAGCTCTGCCAGCAGCTCCGCCAGATAGGAATCGACCTCTGCCGAGGCAAAGTCACCGCTCCTGTTGCTGGCCAGAATATCGATGTCGAGCGGCCGATCGTGCACCTTGCAGAGCGGATCGCTGCGATCCCGGCCGTGCGCCACCTCGAGGGTGACAAAGTGCTGCTTGAGGCGGGCGGCATCGAGCGGGCTCTCCACCACCAGCAGGCAGTTGAGAAAGTCGTGGCTGGAGTGCATTCCCACCGGCTTGGTGCGGATCACCGAACTCAGCCGCAGGGGGCCGACGTTCGCAAGCAGTTCGGCCAGCACCCGGCTGACATGGATATGCGGGTCAATATTGGAACCAATGCTACACAGATAGAACATGCTCACCTTCCCGGGGTTGGGCTCATCTGAAATGTATACGCAGCTCACGGTTATCGGATTAACTATGGCTTAACATTGTCTTATCTATTGTGATCCGGCACTGATTGGCAGAAAGGAGGTTTGCATGAGTGTGGAGCTGAAATGGGCGCTGTTGACCGCCTCGGGCGCGCTGGCGATGATCATGATTATCTGTCTGGCCTCTGTCGCGTTGGCGTGAATCACCACAATCCAGATAATACAAACCGGCCTGTTGGCCGGTTTTGTTTTTTGGGGCGGTGCGGCTATGCTGGCGCACCGGTGAGAATGCAAGAGAAGAGATGATGACCAAGGTTCGCCCACGCTCCCTGCTGCAGGTGGTATTGATGGGATTTGTGCTGGTATTGATGCCGCTGGGCGGCATGATCTGGCACAACAGCACCTCCCTTGCCCACCTCAGTCAGCTCACCAGCGACGAGATGGAGCGGGCGGTCAAGGATACCCGCCGCGCCACCCTGCTGACGGCGCAAGCCATCGATATCGAACGCACCTTGCGCCGCTTCGCGGTGCTGGGGGATCGCCGCAGTCTCACCAGCTACCAGCAGCAACTCGACGGGTATCGGGTGTTGCTGGCGGAACACCGCAACTCCATCACCGACGGCCAGCTTTACAGCGGGCTCGATCAGGGGCTGGCCTGGCTCGACAGCCTGCAGGATGCCGCGCTGGCCCGGGCGGCGGTAGCGGGGGACAAGCTGGAGCAGTTCAACGATGCCAACAAGCAGCTCGAAATAGTCACCCGCAGCCGGGTTGACGAACACATGGATCGGGTGCAGCTCACCATCGCCGGACTGACCAGTGAGCTCTGGTGGGTGAGCGGTGCGGTGGCGGCACTCAGCCTGCTGATGGTCTTTATCTTCACCTACCTCATCATCCACCCGGTACGACAGATTGAGTCGCGCATCTTGAGTCTGGGTGCCGGGGTCGAACCCGATCCCAAGCCGGTTGACGGCCCTGCCGAGCTGGTATTGCTGGGGGAGCGGATCGTCTGGCTGCACGACAAACTCAAGGAGCTGGAGCTGCAGAAATACCAGTTCCTGCGCCATGTATCCCACGAGCTCAAGACCCCGCTGGCGGTGCTGAGGGAGGGGACGGATCTGCTCTGCGAGCAGCTGGTCGGGCCTTTGACGCCGGATCAGCTGGAGATCTGCCAGATGCTCGATGAGAACAGTCGGCGCCTGCAGACCCTGATCGAGCGGTTGCTCGACTTCAACCGGCTCAGTCAGCAGGAGGCCTTCGAACTGGAGCCCGTCCCCCTGCTGCCGATGTTGTCGGAACTTTCTGCAGAGTACCGGCTGGCATTGGAGTCCAAGCAGATCCGTGTACACTTGCCGACCGTGCCGGTTACCCTGTGGGCGGAGCCCTACCGGCTACGACTGATCCTCGATAACCTCTTCTCCAACGCCGTCAGTTACGGCGCCAGCGGAGGCAATATCTGGATCAGGGCAGGGCAGAATGAACAGATAAGCTGGCTGGAAGTGGCCAACGAGGGGCCCAAGATCCCCGTGGCCGATCAGCAACGTATTTTTGAACCCTTCGAGCAGGGCAGCACAGTGCGGCAAGGCCTCTTGAAAGGCTCGGGCATGGGCCTCTCCATCGCCCGCGAGTCTGCCAACAGCCTGGGGGGGGAACTGGTTCTGGTAGAGGATGAACAGGCTGATGTCTGCTTCAGGTTGACGTTGAAATGAGGACTATGAAGATACAACGCGTATTTCCAGCTCTGATGGCAGGGCTGCTCGCGGGTTGCTCCTTGCTGCCGCAACAGGCAGAGCGGGAGTCCTCCGATATCGCTTTTGCCAAGCGGATGGAGTTTGCCAACAAGGAGATGCAGGTGCGTCTGCAATACTCCGACTGGCTGCTGGCCAGTCACCCCCAGCAACGGGTGCAGGAGCGTCAGCGTCTGAAAGGGGCTGACGATCTGGAGAGCCGGGTCAGTCTGGCGATGGTGGACTCCCACCCCGCCGAGTCGGTGGCCAATCGCACTGCCGGTCTGGCGCGCCTGAAGCAGATGCTGCCTGAACTGGGTCTCGATGCGCAGGCCTTTTTACGTAGCTGGATCGCCCTCGGCGAGCAGCTGCTGGCCCGCGACAGCCGTCGCGATGACCAGAGTCAGGAGATCCAGCGGCTGCGCCGCCAGATCGAGCAGCTGACCGCTATCGACGACCAGCTCAACCAGCGCAAGCTGAACGAGAATCGTGAGGTAATACCATGAGCCGGATCCTGTTGGTGGATGACGACGTCAGCCTGCTCAAACTGATGAGCATGCGGCTGCGCAGTCAGGGTTATGAAGTAGATACCGCCGACAGCGCGGAAGGGGCCCTCGACCGGTTGCGTCAGCAACGGGCCGATCTGGTGCTGAGCGATCTGCGGATGGCCGGCATGGACGGTCTGGCGCTGTTCGAGCGGATCCAGGCTCAGTGGCTGGGGTTGCCGGTGATCATCATGACCGCCCACGGCACCATACCGGACGCCATTCAGGCGACCCGCTCCGGCGTCTTCAGCTTTCTGACCAAACCCATCAACAAGGATGAGCTGTTCGCCACCATCGAACATGCGTTGAGTTTGACGCGGCCGAAACAGCAGCAGGAGTGGCAGTCGCTGATCCTGACCCGTAATCCCCAGCTGGAACAGCTGCTGATCCAGGCCCATAGCATTGCGACCATGGAGGTGCCGGTGCTGATCATGGGGCCGTCAGGCTCCGGCAAGGGGGCGATGGCGCAGGCGCTGCACCAGGCCAGCCAGCGGCGCGACAAGCCGCTCCATACCATCAACTGTGCCGCCATTCCGTGGGCGTCACTCGACTTGCAGCTGTTTGGTGAAGATGGCCAGTCCGGGCTGTTCGAGCAGGCCAAGGGGGCGACCCTGTTTCTCGACGAGATTGGCAGCCTCTCCGAATCCCTGCAGGCCAAGCTGCTGCAGGTGATGGAGGAGTATGGTCAGGGCACGCCGGAGGTGCGGGTGCTCAGCTCCAGCCATCAGGATCTGGTCAAGGCGATGGAGGAGGGGCGTTTTCGGGAAGATCTCTTCTACCGTCTCAACGTCGCCAATATCACCTTGCCGTCTCTCAGTGCCCGCAGTGAGGATATCCCCCTGCTGGCCCGACAGGCGCTCGATGACTACCGTAGCCGCCACAGCGACTGCGCCGCCATGGGTTTTTCGCCCGAATCGCTGGCGATGCTGGCGGCCGCTGCCTGGCCCGGCAACGTGCGCCAGCTCTGCAACGTGGTGGAGCAGCTCGCCAGCCTCTGTTGCAGCCCGGTGATCGGGGTCTCCATGGTGGAGTCCGCCCTGAGCGGTGGTGGCGGTGGTATCCCCTCGTTCAACGAGGCGCGGGCCGAATTCGAGAAGGAGTATCTGATCCGTTTGCTGCGCACCACCGAGGGCAACGTGACCCTGGCGGCCAACATGGCGGGCAGAAACCGTACCGATTTTTACAAGTTATTGAATCGGCACGGTATCGAAGCTGCAAACTTCAAATCGAAGGGATAAATCAGGCGGGATCAACTACCGCCGGAGCGGCATCGGCTTTCTGGGTTTTATGGGAGAGCCAGAGGCCGCTCGCCTTCATCAGGTAACCGAACAAGGCGCCAATGATGAGGGAGGGCAGGATCAGCCGCCACTCGCCAGCCGCCCCGAAGGTGGCACAGCAACCAGCAAAGGTGCCGGGAATGTAGCCGAGCCACTGCTGCTTGGCCTGTACGCACATCAGGGTTGCGACCACCCCCGTCATCACATAACCCGCCACACCCGCTCCCCACAGACTGTCGCCATGGATCAGCAGCAGTGCCCACAGCATGCCGCTGGTGTTGCAGAAGATGGTCTGCAACAGCGCCTTGTAGCCACCGCTTGACGCGAAATAGCTGGTGCAGCCGAGAAAGCCGACCCAGGAGATAAGGCCGAACGCGACGGCAATCCAGCCCCAGACGGCGGAGAGAATTCCAGTGGTGATGGCGATGGCGATCAGTGGGCTCATGGGGCGACTCTTCAGTTGGCTTCGCAAAATGGGCAGCCTACCCCCGGTAATCGGGGCGGCAAGCGGGGGCCGAATTGTGTGTGATCTTCATCACCCTTTTCAACTCAGGAATACGCTTGCGCTCGCGAAAAAAATTCATTGGTGACCGGCCTGACAGTCGGCCATAGTTAGAGGCCCTGTCCTGCTCATGGAGTGAGTCTGATGGCGCCAAATGTGATCATTCCCCTGCTGGTGTTCGTAGTCCTGTTTCTGGTCGGCACCATGGCCAAGGCACTGCCCCTGCACCACATGATGTAAATTTGTGTGAAATAAAAATCTGCCGGGGCGGGTCTTATCCATACTGCCTCACTCAGCCCCGGGAGTTTTTCATGTTGATCAAGCGTCGTACCGCCCACCCCCTCACCGAACAGGATGTCACCCCGGAAGCCGTCTATCAGGACCGCCGCCTTATTCTCAAAGGGCTGGGTCTGGGCGCGGCCACCCTGGCGTTTCCCACTCAGGCCGGAGTGCTCGACCTGCTGCGCGGCAAAGAGGATGCTCCCCAGTTAGCCACCAAACCGCTCAACAGCAAGCCTGCCGATCGCCCGGCCAATCTGGTGCTGACACCGGAAGAGAAGGCCACCAGTTACAACAACTTCTATGAGCTCGGCACCGACAAGTCCGACCCGGCTCGCAACGGCCATTACCTCAAGCCCGAACCCTGGACCCTCAAGGTGGAGGGGGAGGTTGCCAAGCCCTTTACCCTCGATGTGTGGGACCTCATCAACAAGAGCGAGCTGGAGGAGCGGATCTACCGGCTGCGCTGCGTCGAAGCCTGGTCCATGGTACTGCCCTGGAACGGCATCTCGCTGGCGGAGATCATCCGCCGTGCCGAGCCCACCAGTCGCGCCAAGTTTGTCGCCTTCGAAACCCTGTTTGATCCGAAACAGCTGCCGGGGCAGGCCTCCAGTCTGGGGGGCGGCATCGAGTATCCCTATGTGGAGGGGCTGCGTATCGACGAGGCGATGCACCCTCTCTCTTTCCTTGCGATGGGGCTCTATGGCAAGACCCTGCCCGCCCAGAATGGCGCGCCGATCCGCTTGGTAGTGCCGTGGAAGTACGGTTTCAAGAGCATCAAGAGCATCGTCTCGATCCGGCTGGTAGAGGAGATGCCGCCGACCACCTGGAATCTGCTGGCTCCCAACGAATATGGCTTCTACGCCAACGTCAATCCGCAGGTGGAGCATCCGCGCTGGAGTCAGGCCAGCGAGCGCTTTATCGGCGAGGGCGGGGTGTTTGGCGCCAAGCGTCAGCCGACCCTGATGTTCAACGGCTATGGTGACGAAGTCGCCTCGCTCTATCAGGGGATGGATCTGCGCCAATGGTACTGAGATTGAAACCGGCCCATATCAACGGCTTGCGGGCGCTGGTGCATCTGGGCTCCCTCGGCTTTCTGCTCTGGCTGGGCTTTGCCATTCCGGCAGGTCTGCTGGGGGGCGATCCGGTGCCCGAGCTTATCCACTACCTCGGCAAGGGGGCGCTCAACCTGCTGCTGCTCACCCTGCTGGTGTCGCCGCTGGCCAAGCGCTGGCGGCAGGGGCAGCTCATCAAGCTGCGCCGCCCCCTCGGGCTCTGGTGTTTTGCCTGGGCGCTGCTCCACTTTATGGCGTGGTTGGGGCTGGATCTGCAGTTTGACTGGGGGCTGATTGGCGGCGAGCTGGTCAAGCGCAGCTACATAGTGGTGGGGATGGTGGCATTGCTGCTGCTGGCCGCCCTCAGCATCACTTCGCTGCCCGCATTGCAGCGCAGCATGGGCGCTGCATGGCAGAAGCTGCACAACTGGGTCTATGCCATCGCCCTGCTGGTGCCGGTGCACTACTGGTGGTCGCTCAAGAGCGGTTGGGGGGAGCCCCTCATCTACCTGCTGCTGGCCTGCGCCCTGCTCTGGCCGAGGCGGGAGAAGCTGCTGCGCCCCATGCGGGGACGCTGGAATGCAAAAGAGGCCTAATCGGCCTCTTGTTGTTTGATCTCGCCAGTGTAGGCATCGACGATGAGATGCACCTTCTGATCCTGGCGATTGAGGGTTTTGACCTCGAATTTGTCCCCTTCCAGCTCCACTTCCCGAATGTCGTGATACCCTTGCGCCAGCAGGAGTTTGACCAGCCCGGCCATGTCGAGACGGCTCTGGGCCGCCCAGCTTGTGGCACTCAACAGGCAAAGGATCAGCAGGAAACTGCGCGGGATCATATTCATTCCGGATTCATGGCTGGCAGACTATAAACGCCATTATGTTAGGTTTTTGGAGATGAATCATCCATGAATAGAGCGCTCCCTCTGCTTGGGTTATTGCTGCCGTTGCTGGCACAGGCGGTCACGCCTGATGAAGCCATGCTGCAGCAAGCTGTCCATGAGGGACGGGTTCGGCCCTTCCATGAAATGATGGAGGTGGCGGCCAGATTGCCGGTGCGGGTGTTGCGGGTGGATCTGGGAGAAGAGGATGGTATCTGGCTCTATGAACTGCGAGTCATCGATCGGGAAAACAGCGTGATCAAGGTAGCCTATCGGGCCGACAACCTTGAGCTGGTGTGGGCCAAGGGCCACCATCTGGAGCGGTTGTTCGAACCACCAAAGCCCCCGGTCGAGGATGATGAATAACCCCTGTGTGGAAGCCTGTTCATGCGAATTCTGATTGTTGAAGACGAAAAAATTCTGGCTGGTCAGCTGGCCGAACAGCTGCGCCTCTCCGGCTTTGTCACCGACCTCTGCCACGACGGCAACGAGGCCGGTTTCCTCGGTGAGACCGAACCCTATGACGCCATCATTCTCGACCTCGGCCTGCCTGGGCGCGATGGCCTGAGCGTGTTGAAGGAGTGGCGCAGCAAGGGAATCGATACCCCGGTGCTGGTACTGACCGCCCGTGGCCAACTGCACGAGAAGATCGAGGGGCTCAATGCCGGTGCCGATGACTACCTCACCAAGCCGTTCCAAGTGGCCGAGCTGGTGGCGCGGGTGCATGCGCTGGTGCGCCGGGCGGCAGGCAACGCCAGCTCCATTCTGGAGATTGGCGGGGTGCGGCTCGACATGGCGGCGTCGCAGGTGTGGTACGAAGGGACTCCCATCAAACTGACCGCCCACGAGTTCCGGGTGCTGGGTTACCTGATGCAGCACAGGGGCAAGGTGGTGTCGCGTAGCGAGCTGATCGACCACATCTACGCTCAGGATTTTGACCGCGACTCCAATACCGTGGAGGTGTTCATCGGCCGGATCCGCAAGAAAACCAACCCCGATCTGATTGAGACAGTGCGCGGCCTCGGGTACCGGATCAACGAATGAGGCTGGTCAGAACTCTGCGGGGGCGACTGGTCGCCATCGCGCTGGTCTGGTGCGGGCTGTTTCTGTTCGCCACCGGTTTCAGTCTGCAGACCATGATGCGCAACTACTGGCAGGAGGCGGAGGCCGATGGCCTGCGCCTGCAGCTCTATGATCTGCTCTCCCGGCTGGAAGTGGCCAAAACTGGCCTGCCGGTGGTCACCGGCTCCCTCTCCGATCCCCGCTTCAATCAACCCTACTCCGGCTACTACTGGCAGCTGGAGCTGGGGCGCGATGTGGTGGGGCGCTCCCGTTCCCTGTGGGATACCAACCTGAAGAGCGACGGCCTCAAGTCGGCGTTTGGCGATCCCGACCTCTTCGTCGGCAAGGGGCCCAACAAGGAGCCGCTGCTGATCATGACCCGCACCGTGCTGCTGCCCGGTTCGGATCGGGTGTTCACTCTGGTGATGGCCAAGGACAGTAGCGCCCTGACCCAGACCCTCAACAAGACCCGCATCAGCCTGTTCCTCGGTCTTGGCTTTGCCGCCGCCGGTCTGGTGCTCGGCTTCATGTTCCAGATCGTCTACGGCTTGCGGCCGCTGCACCTGCTGCGCCGCGAACTGGGGCGGGTTCACGAGGGTCATCAGGAGGGATTCCGGCTGCGCTATCCGCTGGAGATCCAGCCGCTGGTTGAGGATATCAACCGGCTGCTGCACCACTACGGCGAACTGTTGCAGCGGGCCCGTTCTCACACTGGCAATCTGGCTCACGCCCTCAAGACGCCGCTCAGCATCATGCGCAATCAGGTGGCTCAATTGCCGCCGGAGGATCAGGCCGCCATCGGCGAGCAGCTCGACCAAATCCAGCGCCATATCGACTATCACCTCGGCAAGGCGCGGGTGACCGGCGCCGCCAAGATCCTCGGGGTCTCGACCCCGGTGCGGGCGCGAGTGGAGTATATCTGCCGCGCCTTCTCCCGCCTCTATCCGGGCAAGACAGTGGATCTGCAAGTGCCCGCCAATCTGGCGGTCGGGGTGGAGGAGCAGGATTTCGATGAGATGGTAGGCAACCTGCTGGAGAACGCCTTCAAGTGGTCTGCCAGCGAGCTGCGTATCTCCAGCGCCGAGCTGGGGGGCTGGATCACCTTGCGTATCGAGGATGACGGCCCCGGCATGAGCGAGGATCAGATCGCCAAGGCGGTGCTGCGCGGGGTGCGGCTCGACGAGAAGGTACCAGGCTCGGGCCTGGGTCTCAACATCGTCTCCGATCTGGCGGAAGCCTATCGGGGCAGTTTCATCATGGGCCGCGCCGAACTGGGCGGTCTGGCCGCCTCCCTCTCGTTGCCCAAGGTGGCAAGAGTCGAGAGCTAGGCATAACATATGGCATTTGTTTTAGCCTGAGGAAGAGAACCATGACCGACGATCCGTGGGCACTGTGTCACCTTGACGATTCGTTTGATGCCTCTGTGCTGGGGGTCAAGGGCGCTCAGATCCAGTGGTTTGAAGACAGGGATGGCCTGATCGCGTTCCTTCTGGAAGATTTTGTCGACCTGCTGGCCGATGTGGGCGAGCTGGACGAGGAGCAGACCGAGCAGGCGCGCGAGCGCTTCACCCTGCTGGTGGAGCAAAGCTTCGACGATCGCACCCTGATGGATGCCATCAACGATCTCGCCTCCGGCCTGCGTCGCATCGCCTGGTTGGGGCCGCTCTCGGAGCTGGCCGAGATCAGCGACGAGTTTGCCTCCGGCCTGCGCCGCTATTTCTGGAGCCAGTACGACGGGGACGAAGATGACCCGGACGCCTGGGTGCCGGAAGAGCTGTGGCCGCAACTGGTGGAGTGCGCGCAGGAGTATATGGAGGAAGGGGAGTTCTAAACCCGTCCCGACCATGCCTGAGCTTTGGCAGACAGATAAAGAAACGGCGCCTTGATGGCGCCGTTTTTATTGGGTGGCAATCGCCTTAGCCGTTGGCCGGTACCGCGTGGGCGGTGTTGGCCAGCACCGGGCCAGTGTACTTCTCGATCTGCAGCTGAGCCATGTGGCCGCAGTTGCCCTGCGCCAAGCTGGACGAGCCCTCATCGAAGGTGAGGCAGTTGACGTTGCCGTTCTTGCAGATGCTACCCGCTTCGCCCGGCTTGGCCGGGTCGTACCAGGCCCCTTCGCAGATCCGCACCACCCCTTGGCGCACATCCTCGGAGAGCAGGGCGCCCACCAGGATCTGGCCGCGCTCGTTGAAGGCACGCACCAGATCCCCCTGTGCGATACCACGAGCCTTGGCATCCAGCGGATGGATCATGATCGCCTCGCGGTCGGCGATGGCGAACTTGTCCCGCAGCGGAGTGTTGTCGAGCTGGGAGTGCAGCCGCTGGGTCGGGTGGGAGGTGTTGAGCGACAGCGGATAGCGCGCCGCCACCTCGCTCTTCACCCACTCCTTGGGCTCATACCACTTGGGATGGCCGGCACAGTCGGCATAACCCATCTCGGCTACCGTGTTGGAGAAGATCTCGATCTTGCCGGACGGGGTACCGAGCGGGTTGAGCAGCGGATTCTCGCGAAAATCGGCGTGACGGATCCACTGGCGGTTGGCCTCGGGGATCGGGAAGCGGATGTAGTTGTTGGACTCCCAGAACATGTTGAACGGCGGCAGCGCTACCCGGGCGCCGCGGGCCTGCGCCGCCATGCCGTCGTACATCTGCTTGAGCCACAGCATCTCGTCCTTCCCTTCTGTGTACTGCTCCTGCACACCCAGTTTGGCGGCGATGGCGCTGAAGATGTCGAAGTCGTTGCGGGCTTCAAACTGGGGCGGTACGCACTGGTGCATCGGGAACACATAGCGCTGGGAGTAGTCGCCGCCCATCTCCAGATCGTTGCGCTCGTAGCTGGTGGTGACCGGCAGCACGATATCGGCGTGCTTGGCGGTAGCGGTCCAGTAAGGCTCGTGAACGATCACGGTCTGCGGCTTGCGCCACGCTTGCAGCAGGTTGTTGGTGTCCTGATGGTGGTGGAAGGGGTTGCCGCCCGCCACGTAGACCAGCTTGATGTCCGGATAGGTCACCTTGCGGCCGTTGAAGTCGATGGTCTTGCCCGGGTTGGCGAGACAGTCGGCGATGCGCGCCACCGGGATCGGTGCCGGGCTGTTCTTCGGTGCGTTGCCGGCGGAGATGCCCGCCAGAATGCCGCCCTTGGCGGTGGGGCTGCCACCGGAGGAGTAGTGGTAGCTGAAGCCGTAGCCGCCGCCCGGCAGGCCGATCTGGCCCAGCATGGAGGCCAGAGTGACCAGCATCCAGTTCGGCTGTTCACCGTGCTGCTGACGCTGCATGCCCCAACCGGCCATGATCATGGTGCGCTTGGCGGCCATGTCGAGGGCCAGCTGGCGGATCACCTTGGCATCGACGCCGCAGACAGTGCTCGCCCACTCGGCGCTCTTCGGCTGACCATCATCCTTGCCGAGCAGATACGCGAGGAACTTGTCGAAGCCGACGGTGTAGCGATCGAGGAAGGCCTGATCGTGCTTCTTCTCGCTATAGAGGGTGTGGGCCACCCCCAGCATCATGGCCACGTCGGTGTAGGCGTTCGGAGCAATCCACTCGGCGCCGACCAGCTTGGCGGTCTCGTTGTAGACCGGATCGATGCTGATGACGCGGGTGCCCTTCTCTTTCAGCGCCTTGAAGCCAGCCTGACCTTCGTGATCCGGCATGTTCCAGCTGTTCTTCAGGGTGACCTGAGCATTGACCCCCCACAACACCACCAGTTCGGCGTTCTCCACCACGTTGGGCCAGGCGGTCTGCTGTTCGTACACCTCGATGGAGCCCATCACGTGGGACATGATCACCTGGGCGGCACCGGTGGAGTAGTCACCGGCATAACCGGTGAAGCCGCCGGAGAGGTTCATCAGGCGGTGCAGCAGGGTGCGGCTGTTGTGGAACATGCCGACGCTTTTCCAGCCATAGGAACCGGCGTGGATCGCTTGCGGGCCGAAGTCAGACTGGACGCGCTGGATCTCGCCGGCCACCAGTTCGATCGCCTTGTCCCAGCTCACTCGCACCCACTCGTCGGCACCGCGCAGCTCGGGTTTGGCGCCCGGGCCATGCTCCAGCCAGCTTTTGCGCACCATGGGGTATTTGATGCGGTTTTTGGCGTGCACCTGGAACGGCGCCATGTCGATGAGATCGTTTGGCGCCGGATCATCGGCCACCGGCTGGACGCGCACCATGCGCCCATCTTCGACGATCGCCTCGAAAGCACCCCAGTGGGCGCCGGTCAGAATGCCCTTCTGGGCGGGCACCAGAGTCGGGAACTGATTCAATGCGGTGCTGATGGCTTGCGCCAGCGCACTCTTGGGAAAAATGCCGCCGAGCAGGGGCAGGGCTGCGCAGGCGCCGAGCCCCTTGAGCAGGTTGCGGCGGGACAGATTGGTCTTCTTGTCATTGAAAAAAGTCATAACGGTTTTCCTCTGTGCCAGCCTTAGTGGGCCGCGCTCATGTCACTGGCGTGTTTCTGGACATACTGGGTCAACATGCGAGCCTGTTCCGGGGTCAGGGAGGTACGAGACTCCATCCCCTTGATGACGCCGATCCACTGGTTGGCATTGAAGTGATCCAGCGCGGTGAGGCCGTGGCAGCCGGTACAGTTGTTGGACATCAGGGTGGAGGCGTATTGCCACAGCTTGCCCTGATCGCCGATGAGCTGGCTCTGGTCGACCCAGGCGGTCAGCTTGACCTGATGCCAGGTGAGGTTGGTGGCGCTGTCGGTTTCGCTCTGGCCGGTGACCAGCGCTTTCTTGGCGGCATCGCCGACCAGTACGCTGAGGATCCGTTTGCCCGGTGCGGCGTAGAACACTTCGCTCACACCATCCTGTTGCCAGCCTTCGATCTGCACCTTGGCGCGGCCGTTTTCGTTGGCCAGCACTTCCACCTTGGTGGAGGGCATCAGGGTGCCTTCGTCGGTCTTGGCTGCGGCATCGAGGAACAGCGGGGTGGTAGCGATGGCGTAACGGGTGGTGATGTTGGCCGGGGTCTGGGCCGCAGCCTGCGCCAGCTCACTGGCACCGGCGGCAGCCAGGCCGCTCATGTCTGGCATGATGTGGGCGACACCGCGGTGGCAGTCGATACAGGTCTGGCCCTCCTTGATGGCGACCGGGTGCTCGGCACGGGCATTGGGGCGCTGGGCCAGAATATCCATCGCCTCGTAGCTGTGGCAGCTGCGGCAGGTGGCGGAGTCGTTGGCTTTCAACTCGTCCCAGACGGACTGGGCCATCCGCAGCTTGTGGGCTTCATACTTTTCCGGGGTATCCAGGGTGCCGATCGCCTCGTGATAGATATCCTTCACGGCGCGGATCTTGGTCCACAGGTAGGAGGTGGGATCGCCCGGGATGTGGCAGTCGGCGCACTCGGCGCGGATCCCCTTGGTGTTCTGGAAGTGGACACTGCCCTGATACTCGGCGAGCGGAGTCTGCATGGAGTGGCAGGAGACGCAGAATTCGGTGGAGCTGGTCTTGTGCAGCACGGTCACGGTGACACCCAGTGCCGCGACACCCAGCAGGGCCCCGAGCAGCAGGAGCCAGAACCAGGTTTTTCTTATCAGTTTTCCAATCATGGCGGCGTTTTCCTACGGTCAATAATTACCTACATAGTACTAGTCCAATAGTAGTAGTAATGACAGGGATAAGGCGTTGACCTCCATCATGGTTTATATTTTTGATTGTTGTCACATTTTGTCTTTTGTTTTGTTATTGATTTAATTATCGAATTAAATTCAGTTGTTTTCTGTTTTATCTATTTGTGCACTTTCCGCGACAGCTGTTAGCCCCCTCGCAAAACCCCACAAGATTCGCTGATATAGTGAGCAGTGAGCCTCAACGGAGTGTCGCTGATGAGCCCTTTCTCACTGCTGTGTGTCGCCGCCAACGTGCAACTGCTGGCCGAATTCGAACAGGAGTTGGCTCCGCTGCTCGGCCATTTCGCGCTGGTGGTGGTGGTCGGTCAGGGGTCGGCGGAGCTGGCCTTGGACGAGCTGGATCGCAAGGGGCAGCCACCCGCCGTGGTGGTGTGTGACAGCGAGCTGGGGGATGGGCGAGGGGCCGATTTTCTAATCCGCCTCGGCAGCCGTCACGAGGCGTGCCGCAAGATCCTGCTGGGCAGCCAGCCGGAGATGAAATCGATCATCGAGGCGGTGAACCTAGGTCGTCTCGACTACTACCTGCAACGCCCTTGGCGCGATGGCAGCCTGCGCCGGGCGGTGATCGAGCAGGCGAGCCACTTTGTATTGCAGCGTCCCGAGGCGGACCTGCTGAGCTATGCCGCCGTGCTCGACAACCAGAAGCTGCTGCGAGCCCACGTCGATCGCCAGTTGGCTGCCTATCGGCAGGGCTTTATGGATTACACCCACTGCAGCGATGAAGAGCTGTCGCGGGTGGTGATCGACGGCCTCTATCAGTTTTTCGAGGGTAATGACGAGGAGCGGGTCTGCCGCCACTACAGCCCGGGCCATGTGCTGACCCGCGAGGGGGAGCCCAACAGCTTCCTCTGGTTTATCGCCAAGGGGGAGGTGGTGCTGCGCAAGCGGGACGAGCAGGGGATCGATCAGGAGGTGGTGCACTACCGTACCGGCTCGCTGGTGGGGGGCATGTCCTTCGTGACCGGCGAACCCGCCTTCACCACCGGCGTGACTCTGACCGGTGCCGAGGTTATCAAGCTCGACAAGCTGCAATTCTCCCGGGTGATGCAGGCGCGCAGCGAACTGCTCCCCTCCTTTACCAACCTGCTGCTGCGTCACTTCAACCGTCGCCTGCAAAACAGCATCCGTACCGAGATGCGGCTGCAACAGACCCTCAACTCCCTTGATGCCGCTCACGCCCAGCTGGTGGAGAGCGAAAAGATGGCGATGCTGGGTCAGCTGGTGGCAGGTGTCGCCCACGAGCTGAACAACCCGGTGGCGGCCATTATCCGCGGTAGCGAGACCCTGCGGGCCGCCATCCCCGATCTGGTCAATCTCGAACTACCTGCCCCCATCAAGGGTCTGGGCAACCAGACCCTCTGTCAGGCGCTCTCCTCCCAGCCGGTCTCGACCAGCGAGATCCGTGACAAGACCCGGCTGGCGGAGGGGCGCTTTGGCGATCGTCAGCAGGCACGGCTGGCGGTGCAGATGAATCTGGATGACGAGCTGAACTGGCAGCGCTGGTTTGCCAGCCGCACTGCCGACGAGCGGGAGGCGCTGCTTTCCCGGCTGGAGCTGTTCCAGCAGACCGGCAGCTTCCTGCGCAATATCGAAGTGTGTGCCCGTCGCATCGGCGATCTGGTCAAGAGCCTCAAGCAGTATGCCCGGCAGGATCGGGCCGAGCCCTCGCTGGTAGACCTGCACGAGGGGCTGGAAGATACCTTGATGATTTTCGAAAACCGCCTCAAGCATCATGAGCTCTGCAAGGAGTACCAGCCGTTGCCGCTGGTGCGCTGTCACCCCATCGCCCTGCAACAGGTGTGGACCAACCTGATCGCCAACAGTCTGGATGCCATGAGCGGCTCGGGGCGACTCACCATCCGCACCGGGCTGCTGGATCCCGAGTGGGTCATGGTGGAGATCGAGGATAGCGGTTGCGGCATCGAGCCCGAGCTGTGGCAGCGGATCTTCGATCTCAACTTCACCACCAAGCGGGAGGGCCATTTCGGCCTCGGTATCGGTCTGAGCGTCTCGCTGCAGATAGTTCAGCAGCACCACGGCCGGATTGAGGTGGACTCGGCGCCGGGCCGCTACACCCGGATGCGGGTCTGTCTGCCGCTGGATGGCATGGGGCAGGCCGGTTACGGGGGCGAACCTCATCACAACAAGGAGCATGCGGCCTGAGCGGTGGCCAGCATCAATCGCGCGGCGTGCCAAACCATGTCGCCAAGGAGGAGCAATGAACAAACACTATCTGATCCTGTGTGTGGACGATGAGCGGGAGGTGCTGGATGCGGTGATCCATGATCTCGCCCCGTTCCGTTCCCACTTCGAGCTGGAGGCGGCTGAGAGCGTCGATGAGGCGCGTGCGGTGGTGGAGGAGTGGGAGCGCGACGGCAACAAGCTGGCGCTGATCCTCTGTGACCACATCATGCCGGGAACCCTGGGGGTCGATTTTCTGGTAGAGCTGAACCGGCGAGCCTCCACCCGTGCCAGCCGCAAATTGCTGCTGACCGGACAAGCCGGGCTGGAGGCCACCGTCGAAGCGGTCAATCGCGGTGGGTTGCACTACTACCTCGCCAAGCCGTGGAAGCTGGAGACCCTGCAAGAGGCGGTGCGCGAACAGCTGACCGACTACCTGCTGGCGGAAGATGGCGAAAATGCCTTCCACTATGCGCCGCTGCTCAATCAGGCGCGGCTGTTTGCCGCCATCCACGATCACCCGTTCGACGAGTAGGGGCAGTTGGGCTTTCGCGGTGGCAGTTGTATACTGTCTGCATATACAGTATTGCAGGTAGCCACCGATGCGACTCTTTATCGCCGAGAAGCCCACGCTGGGCCGCGCCATTGCCGATGCCCTGCCCAAGCCCCACAAGAAGGGCGACGGTTTTATCGAAACAGCCCAAGGGGATGTGGTCACCTGGTGTATCGGCCATCTGCTGGAGCAGGCCGAGCCCGATGCCTATGACGCCGCCTTCAAGCAGTGGCGGATGGAGCATCTCCCCATCATCCCCGCCCAGTGGCAGCTGGTGGCCAAACCCAAGACCAAAACCCAGCTCACCGTCATAAAACGGCTGATCAAGCAGGCGGACTGCGTGGTCAACGCCGGTGACCCGGACCGGGAAGGGCAGTTGCTGGTGGACGAGGTGATCGACTTTCTCGGCTACCCGAAAACCAAGCCGGTGCAGCGCTGCCTCATCAGCGATCTCAACCCGCCTGCGGTGCGCCGTGCCCTCGAGAAGCTGCGGGACAACAAGGAGTTCGTGCCGCTGGCGGTCTCGGCGCTGGCCCGCAGTCGGGCCGACTGGCTCTACGGCATCAACATGACCCGCGCCTATACCTTGCTCGGGCGCAAGGCAGGTTGCAGCGAGCTGCTCTCGGTCGGTCGGGTGCAGACCCCGCTGCTGGGGCTGGTGGTGCGGCGGGATCTCGAGATCGAGGCCTTCGTCCCCAAACCCTTCTACGAGGTGCTGGCCCATCTTCTGACCGATAGTAACGAGCGCTTCACCGCCAAGTGGCTGCCATCGGAAGCCTGCCTGCCGTGGCAGGATGAGGAGGGGCGGGTGCTCAATCGGGCGCTGGCCGACAAGGTGGTGAGCAGGATCAACGGCCAACCCGCACAGGTTGAATCGGTGGAGGAGCAGGCCCGCAAGCAGGCGGCGCCGCTGCCCTACAACCTCTCCAGCCTGCAGATCGATGCCGCCAAGCGCTTCGGCATGGATGCCAAGCGAGTGCTCGACATCTGCCAGAGCCTCTACGAGCGCCACAAGCTCATCACCTATCCGCGCTCCGATAGCCGCTATCTGCCGACCGACCACTTCAAGCGGTCCGAGCAGGTGCGCGGTGCCATCGCCGCTACAGCGCCTGCACTGGCCAAGGCGGTGAGCGAGGCTGATGGCAAGATCCGCAGCAAGGCGTGGAACGACAGCAAGGTGGATGCCCACCACGCCATCATCCCCACCGAGAAGCAGGGCAACCCCGCCACGCTGGGGGCCGACGAGGCGAAGCTCTATGGCCTGATTGCCCGCCAGTATCTGCTGCAGTTCTATCCCCCGTTCGAATACAACGACAGCAAGGTGCTGCTGCGCATCGCCGGTGGCCTGTTTCAGGCCAAGGCGCGGCGCATTCTCAAGGCGGGCTGGAAGGCGCTGCTCGGGGTGGAGGAGGATGACGACGAAGAGAAGGCGGGCACGCTGCCTGCCCTGAAAGAGGGAGAGCAACTGCTGTGCGAGCGGGGCGAACTGCAGGAGAAGATGACCCAGCCGCCCAAGTCGTTCACCGATGCCACCCTGCTGGCGGCTATGACCGGCATCGCTCGTTATGTACAGGATCCCGAGATCCGCAAGACCCTGCGCGACACCGATGGTCTCGGCACAGAAGCGACCCGGGCGGGCATTATCGACCTGCTGTTCAAGCGCCGCTTTCTGGTGCGCCAGGGCAAGAGCATCAAGGCGACCCCGACCGGGCGGGCGCTGGTGCAGGCGTTGCCAGCCACCGCCACCACGCCGGATATGACGGCGCTATGGGAGCAGAGCCTCGCCCAGATCGCCGAGCGTCACGGCAGCTACCAGCAGTTTATGGGGCCGCTCACCGAGCAGCTCAACGGCTTGATCGAGAGGGCGCGGCAGGACTCCGGCGCCAGCTTCAGCACCCTGCCCAAGGAGGCGCCGGGTGCCGGCAAGCGGCGTTTTACCAAACGCAAGAGTCCGGCAGCCAGCACGACTGGCGGGCCCCGACCGCGCAAGACGACCAGCAAGCGCCAGACCAGGGCTGCATAACGAAAAAAGGCGCCCATCCTGGGCGCCAAAGGCATTGTTGTCAGGCTGCCTGAGTGGACAAGCTGGCACGGATCCTGTGCTGGTAGTGCAGAACCACACCGAGAAACACCAGGTCCTTGAACAGGAAGAACTCGGTGACTGGCACGCCGTCAACCATCTTCCAGACACCTGTCAGAGTCAGCAGGAAGCTCAGCGTCGCCAGGAAGGTGACGATAGCCCCCATGCTGCACCAGTAACCGATGCGAGGTTGCCACAGACCCACGACCAGCCCGATGGCGATCACTATCTCGACCACCCCGATCAGGTTCGATACGCTCTGTTCCGACAGGGGGCCATAGAGCCAGCTCATCAAGGGGTGGCTGGCTACCAGTGGTTTGATGGCGGCTGCCTCTGTCGGGGTAAACTTGAAGACGCCGATCCAGAGCAGGGTCAATACCACGCCCGCCAGGGCGACCAGAAAGCCTTTGTCATGTTGCTGCATGGGGGGCTCCTTGTTTAAGGGGTCAGAGTGACGGGCGGGAAGTCGATCTCGGTCGCTGCCAGGTGGTTGCCATAGTTGGTCAGGGTATTGACGACCACCTGGCCGAGCACCTCCAGCAGCAGCTCGTCATCTACGCCTGCGGCACGGGCGCTAGCAAGCTGCTCGTCACTGATCACTCCGCGCTGACTGACCAGCGCCGTTGCCAGTTGCAGCAGGGCGTGATCAAGGGGAGCCGAGGCCTGGCCGAGCCGGGCAGCCCGGATCTCCTGGGCCGAGAATCCGGCCTTGCCCGCCAGTAGTGTGTGGGCAGACAAACAGTATTGGCAGGCGTTGGCTTGACCTATGGCCAGTGCCAGCAACTCCCGTTGTGGGGCAGTGAGGCGCCCCTTGCCAAGCGCCTCGGCAAAGGCCAGAAAGCCATTGAGCAGGGCTGGCGAGTGGGCCAGGGTGGCGTAGAGGTTGGGCACCATGCCCAGATTGCGGCGCAGGGTGGTCAGGGTCTGGGCGGCTGCGGGTTGCGGTTGGGATACTGGTTGGATACGGCTCATGATCTTCTCCTGTGGTAGTGAAGGTACGGGAGACAGTGTGCCGTCATTCGTGATACGGTTTATCACTCATCGTCTGCAAATAAATACCATTCGTCTCAAATATGGATCCGCTCTCTGCCCTGTTGGTTCATGCCTCCCCCGAAGCCAAGATCTTCTTCGCCGGCAACCTGTGCCAGAACTCCTCCAGTGATGATTATCCGAGTGGCGGACATCTTCATCTGCTGCGCAGCGGTGCCGTCATGCTGCGTGAAGAGGGGGGAACCAGCTTGCTGCTCGAGGAGCCGACCCTGATCCTGTTCCCTCGGGGACGTCCTCACAAGCTTGAACCCAGAACGTTGGGGGGTTGCGATCTGGTATGTGCCAATGTCGCATTCGGCAAGGGGGGCGCATCGCCGTTGCAACTGGCATTACCGGGCTCGCTGGTGCTGCCGCTACGTGAGTTGCCTGTCCTGACACCGGTGCTGAGTCAGCTGTTTGACGAAGCGTTTCACCCCCGCTACGGGCAGGATCCGCTGATCTCCCGCTTGCTGGAGATACTGTTGATCCTGCTGCTGCGTCATCTGGTCGAGCAAGGGGTGTGTCAGCAGGGGATGTTGGCAGGTATTTCCGATCCCCAGTTGGCCAAGGCAATCTCGGTGATGCATCAGCGTGGGGATGAACCCTGGACGGTGGCCACGCTGGCGCGGGAGGCCGGCATGTCGCGGGCCCGCTTTGCCGCGAGGTTTCAGGAGCGGGTCGGTCAAGCGCCGCTGGGTTATCTGACCCGCTGGCGTATGGCGCGCGCCTGCCAGCAACTGCTGGCGGGGGAGCCCATGGTGCAGGTGGCGCTGGGTGCGGGATACAGCAGCAGTGTTGCCTTTGGTCGGGCATTCGAGCGGGAGCTGGGGGTGAGCCCGGGGCGCTGGCTCAAGGCGCAGCAACAAGCCGAATAAAAAAACGGGGCAGCCAGTGGCTGCCCCGTGTTCATGGCTGGTCAGCCGGTATAGACGTTCTCTTCCGGATAACGGATGCGGGTCTCGACCGGGCGGGCCAGCATAAAGGCCAGGGTCAGGGGGCCGAGACGGCCGCAGATCATCACCAGCACCAGGATCAGCTTGCCCGGCTCGCTCAGGGAGGCGGTGATGCCGGTGGAGAGGCCGACGGTGGCAAATGCCGAGATGGTCTCGAACATGATTTTGTCGAACGGCAGATCCTCGGTCACCATCAGCAGGAACATCGCCAGCATCAGCACCATGGTGCTGACGATGATGATGGCCAGCGAGCGGGTCACGATCTGGGGCGACAGGGTGCGGCCAAAAGCGGTGACATGGGGCCGTTTGGTCAGAAATGCCTTGGTCGCCAGCAGCACGACTGCGAAGGTGGTGACTTTGATACCACCACCGGTTGAGGTGGCACCGGCACCGATAAACATCAACATCATCAGGAACAGCAACGCTGCCGGGGTCATCAGCCCGATATCTATGGTATTGAAACCGGCGGTACGGGCGCTGGCAGACTGGAAGAAGGCAGCCAGCAGCTGGCCACCGATACCGGCCTTGCCGAGGGTGCCCGGGTTGTTGTGTTCCAGTAGCCAGAACATCAGGGTACCGGCCAGCAGCAGCGCCGGGGTCATCAGCAGCATCAGCTTGCTGTGCAGCTTGAGCTTGCGCCAGCGGCGGTTGCGCACCAGATCGACGATGACGGTAAAGCCGATCCCCCCCAGGATCAGCAGGCCGGCGATGGTCAGGCTGATGATGGGGTCGTCTCTATAGTCGATGAGGTTGTTGGCAAAGAGCGAAAACCCGGCGTTGTTGAAGGCCGAGACCGCGTGGAAGAAGCTGACATAGAGGCCGTGCACCCACCCCATCTCGGGCACCCAGCGGATCGCCATGATGCCGGTACCGATCAGCTGGGCGATAAAGGCGAACAGCACGATCCGTTTGACCAGCTGAATGATGTTGACCGAGCCTTCCTGTCCCAGCGCCTCCTTGGCCAGTACCTGTTGGCGCAGACCGACCCGCTTGCTGAAGATGGCGATCAGCAGCAGGGTCATGGTCATCTGGCCCAGACCACCGATCTCCATCAGCATCAGCAGGAAAATCTGCCCCTGCAGGGTGAAGGCTGTGCCGGTATCCACCACGCCAAGACCTGTCACGCTGATGGCCGAGGTGGCGGTAAACAGGGCGTTGACGAAGGTAACCTCGCCATTGTGGCTGGAGGGTTGCACCAGAAAGATGGTGCCAATCAGCAGAATGATCAGAAAGCTGCCGAGGATCAGCCGGGCTTCGCTCCAGCGAGAGTCCTGCTCCCGATGGAGGGCGAAGGCGTAGCTGCTGCGCCAGTTGATCATAGGGTTTCGAGCCAGTGGTCGATGGCGTGCTTGTTGCCCGCCAGGATCAGGATGTCGCCCAGTTGCAGCTCCATTTTGCCGGTTAGTACGTTGTGCAGCACATCACCACGCTTGATGGCGAGCAGCTGGAAATCGCTCTGTTGCAGCAGATGGAAGTCGCCCAGTTCCCGGCCGTTCTGTTGCAGGCCAATCACGAACTCGGTCAGCACCATGTCGTGACCCAGCTCCAGATAGTCGAACAGCCGGTTGTCCAGCATGCTCTGGGCGACCCGGCGGCCCATGTCCCACTCCGGGTTGATCACCTTGTCGGCGCCCACTTTCTGCAGGATCTTGGCGTGGAACTTGTCGCGCGCCTTGACCCACACCTTTTTCACGCCTGCCTCTTTCAAGACGAGGGTGGTGAGGATGCTGGTCTCCAGGTTGTCACCGATGGCAACGAAGACGATATCGAAATTGGCCAGTCCCAGCTCGGCCACGGTGGCCTCATCGGTGGCGTCGGCCACGATAACGTGATTGCAGAGGGCGGCGATTTGCCGGGTCTTGCTCTCGTCGATATCGATGGCCAGTACTTCGGCATCTTGCCGTTGCAGCTCTTCGCACAGCGCGCTGCCAAACAGGCCCAGGCCGATGACGGCAAACTGGTTGTTCATGAGTTATTCCTCAGCAGTTGAAGTCGCCTACTCTAAACCACTGCTATTCCCCCGAAAAGGGCTCGGGTTTTTCGTCATGGGGCAACTTGAGGTAGACTGCGCCCTTGCACCAAGCCGGGATAGACCGATGAAACTGAATGCCAACGCCTCCTTGTTGAAGCTCAACACCCTTGCCCTCGATGCGTATTGCCTCTGGCTGGCCGAGGTGGAGCAGGTTGCCGATCTGGCGACCCTGCGTGCCGATCCGCAGCTCAACCAGCTGCCGCGCCTCAATCTGGGCGGCGGCAGCAACATGCTCTTCACCACCGATTTTCTCGGTCTGGTGGTGCTCAACCGGCTCAAGGGGATTACCGCTGAAGATGGTGGCGATCACTGGTTGCTCCATGTGGCGGCCGGTGAAGATTGGCATCAGCTGGTGCGCCATACTTTGCAACAGGGCTGGTTCGGGCTGGAGAATCTGGCGCTCATTCCCGGCACGGTCGGTGCGGCGCCGGTGCAGAACATCGGTGCGTATGGCGTTGAGCTGGCCGACTTCTGCGCCTATGTCGAGGCGTTCAACTGGCAGAGTGGCGAGATTGAACGGATCGTGGCGGCAGAGTGCCGCTTCGGTTATCGTGACAGCATCTTCAAACACGAGTATCAGGATTCCCACCTGATCACCGCCGTCGGGTTCAAACTGCCCAAGGCGTGGCAACCGGTGCAGGGCTATGGCCCACTGGCGGCGCTCGGTGACGCGCCTTCGGCGCAGGCCATCTTCGATACCGTCTGTGCCACCCGCATGGCCAAACTGCCGGATCCTGCGGTGCTCGGCAATGCGGGCAGCTTCTTCAAGAATCCGGTGGTGCCTGCCGCGCTGGCGGAGAATCTCAAGGCGCGCTACCCGCAGATGCCCTGCTATCCGGCCGGAGAAGGGCAGGCCAAGCTGGCGGCGGGCTGGCTCATCGATCAGTGCGGTCTGAAAGGTTTCGCCATCGGTCGCGCCGCTGTTCATCAGGAGCAGGCGCTGGTGCTGGTCAATCTGGGGGGCGCCAGTGCCATGGAGCTGATCGCGCTGGCGGCCCATGTCCGCGACAGCGTGGAGCAGACGTTTGGCGTGGTGCTGGAGCATGAGGTGCGCTTTATGGGCGCGCACGGTGAAACCTGGCTCGACGAGGTGCTCTCATGACGTTGACTCCTATCAGGCAGACTCTGATCACCCTGCTTAGCGACGGCCAGTTTCACTCCGGCGAACAGCTGGGTGAGCAGCTCGGCATCAGCCGGGCGGCGGTGAGCAAACACATGGCGGCGCTCAAGGAGCTGGGGCTGGATCTCTTTAGCCTGACCGGCAAGGGCTACCGGCTGGCGGTGCCGATGGCGCTCTATGATCAGGCCACCTTGCAGGCACTGGCCCCGATGGCGCCGGTGCACTGTTTTCCGGTCATCAACTCGACCAACCAACACCTGCTGGATCGGGTCAATGAGCTGCGCTCTGGCGAGAGCTGTCTGGCCGAGTGTCAGACAGCCGGGCGCGGTCGTCGTGGTAAACCCTGGATTTCGCCGTTTGGTTGCCAGCTGATCCTCAGCATGTACTGGCGACTCGAACAAGGCATGGCGGCGGCCATGGGGCTGAGTCTGGCGGTCGGCGTTGCAGTGGTTGAAGCGCTGGAGTCCCTTGGTTATCAGGGGGTCGAGCTCAAGTGGCCGAATGACCTCTACTATCAGGGCCGCAAGCTGGCGGGCATTCTGGTAGAGATGAGTGGTAGCGCCGGGGCCAGTTGTCATCTGGTGATCGGCATCGGTCTCAATCTGGCGATGCCTGCCCGCGAAGGTGAGAAGATCGATCAGGCCTGGGCCGAGTTGCGCCACATCAATCCCGAGCTGGTCGATCGCAATCAGTTGGCGGCCCGGATGATCGTCCATCTGCAGCGGGCGCTGCACACCTTTGAGCAGCAGGGGCTGGCAAGCTTTGTCGATGAGTGGAACCGGCTCGATCACTTTGCCGGTCGCCCGGTGCGCCTGCTGATGGGGGATCAGGAGATCCGTGGCATCGCTCGCGGCATCGACGATCGCGGTGCCCTGCGGTTGGAGACGGAGGAGGGTACCAAGTTCTATCTGGGTGGCGAACTCTCCCTGCGCCGGGGTGATTGAGGGTCAGCAAGGCCGCTCATGATGCCAAACAGAAGAGGGGGCCCACGGGCCCCCTCTTCGTTATCCTGCAACCGCTGTCATCATTTGCGCAGCTTGATCTGCTCAATGGCATGCTCATGGCCCTTGGTCATGATCAGGTTGGCACGCTCACGCGTTGGCAGGATATTTTCTTGCAAATTCAGATAGTTGATATCTTGCCAGATGTTGCTGGCGATCTGGGTCGCCTCACTCTCCGCCAGCTTGGCGTAGTTATGGAAGTAGGAGTCGGGATCCGAGAAGGCGCCGCTGCGGAATTTCAGGAAGCGTTCGATATACCAGGTGCGCAGCAGTTCGGCATCGGCATCCACATAGATGGAGAAGTCGACGAAGTCCGACACGAAGACCCGATGGGGCTCCTGAGGGTAGTCCATGCCGCTTTGCAGCACATTGAGCCCTTCCAGGATCAGAATGTCCGGCTGCTCCACCACCTTCTTCTCATCGGGAATGATGTCGTAGATAAGGTGGGAGTAAACCGGCGCTTCGACCTTCTCGTGACCAGCGCGGATATTGGCGACAAACTCCACCAGATGGCGGATGTCGTAGGACTCAGGGAACCCCTTGCGGCGCATCAGGCCGCGCTCTTCCAGTACCTTGTTGGGATAGAGGAAGCCGTCGGTGGTGACCAGCTCCACCCGCGGATGTTCCGGCCAGCGCTCCAGCAGGGCCTGCAGAATACGGGCCGTGGTGCTTTTGCCCCCCGCCACGCTGCCGGCGATGCTGATGATATAGGTACCCTTGCCGCGTGACTGGCCGAGGAACTGCTCCAGCACCCGGCTACGGCGCTGCTTGGCTTTGACATAGAGATTGAGCAGGCGGGAGAGAGGCAGATAGATCTCTTCCACTTCCCGCAATGACACCTTCTCGTTGATCCCGCGCAGGGTCTGCAGATCGTGTTCGGTCAGGGTCAGGGGGACCGAATCGCGCAATAACGCCCATTGTTCGCGGGTGAATTGCAGATAGGGGTTATGCTCTGTCGTCATGGTGTCATCACTGTTTCTTGGGCACGGCGACCATACACCAAGGGTGGGGGAGCGACAAGGGACGCAGCAGGATTGGCTTGTTTGCCCCCGCTTTTTTGCAAACTTCCCAGCAATAAAGCATATTTTGCCGGGTTCAATGGTTGCATCCCCCAAAACCTTACAATAAAATGCGCGACGCTTGACTGTCTGTCGTCTATTTGCCGTGCAAAAGCGATAAACACAACGGGTGCAAGCAGAATTACCGTTGTGACAATCTGGCGTCTGGAGGGGTTCCCGAGCGGCCAAAGGGATCAGACTGTAAATCTGACGGCTCTGCCTTCGAAGGTTCGAATCCTTCTCCCTCCACCATATTTCTCTGCGGTTTGAGTTCTTTGGGTTAGAGAAATGCGGGCATCGTATAATGGCTATTACCTCAGCCTTCCAAGCTGATGATGCGGGTTCGATTCCCGCTGCCCGCTCCAAGATGCTGATATGGCTCAGGCGTTAGCAGAGCCGCACCCTAGGGTGAGTTCGGCAAGCGAACCAGCCATCAGTACCTCTCTCTTTCCCACCAGATTCAAATCCATCATATAAACTGTTCTGTGGTTAGCTTGCCACCGCGTACTCAGCGTTAGTTTAGAGGGACGATCATGTCTAAAGAAAAATTTGAGCGTAATAAACCGCACGTTAACGTGGGTACCATCGGCCACGTTGACCACGGTAAAACCACCCTGACTGCAGCTATCACCAACGTGCTGGCCAAGCACTTCGGTGGTAAAGCTTTCGCCTTCGACCAGATCGACAAGGCACCGGAAGAGCGTGAGCGTGGTATCACCATCAACACCTCCCACGTAGAATACGACACCGCTACCCGTCACTACGCCCACGTAGATTGCCCGGGTCACGCCGACTACGTTAAAAATATGATCACCGGTGCTGCCCAGATGGACGGCGCGATCCTGGTAGTAGCAGCGACTGACGGCCCGATGCCGCAGACTCGTGAGCACATCCTGCTGGGTCGTCAGGTTGGTATCCCGTACATGATCGTGTTCATGAACAAGTGTGACATGGTTGATGACGAAGAGCTGCTGGAACTGGTTGAGATGGAAGTTCGTGAACTGCTGACCGAGTACGACTTCCCGGGTGATGACCTGCCGGTAGTTCGTGGTTCCGCGCTGAAAGCGCTGGAAGGCGACGCTCAGTGGGAAGAGAAGATCATCGAGCTGGCTGGCCACCTGGATACCTATATCCCGGAGCCGGAGCGCGCGATTGACCAGCCGTTCCTGATGCCGATCGAAGACGTATTCTCTATCGCTGGCCGTGGTACTGTAGTTACCGGTCGTGTAGAGCGCGGTATCGTTAAAGTAGGTGAGACCGTAGAAATCGTTGGTATCAAAGATACCGTTTCTACCACCTGTAC
>NZ_JBFODV010000305.1:0-9515 GCF_040908495.1 Aeromonas sp. R1-1
TGTCGCCGCGCCATGCGAGGCCCTGTGATAGTATCCGGCTAATAGAAAGGGTATCTGCGCGATCATGAATCAAGACCAACTTTTACAACGAGCCGAGCGACTCTGTATACAGCGAGGGATCCGCTTCACCCCGACCCGACGTCAGGTATTTCGCCTGCTGGCGGCACACGGCAACGCCATCAGCGCCTATGATTTGTTGGCCCAGTTGCAACAAACCGAAGCCAATGCCAAGCCGCCAACCGTCTATCGGGCACTCGATTTTTTGCTCGAACAGGGCTTTGCTCACAAGGTGGAATCTCTCAACGCGTTTATCTTCTGCTGCCACTTCGATCACGCTCACCCGATGCAGTTGCTGATCTGCGACGAGTGCGGGGATGTGGTCGAGCTTCACGATACGGCGATCGATAGCGCGTTTTCCGAGCAGGCCCACTTGCATGGTTTTACTATTACCAATAAGACGATAGAGGCACATGGCCAATGTGCCCGTTGTACGCCCACTGTAGGAAGTCATCATGAAGGCTGATTTTGTAAATCCGTTCCTGCTATCCCTGCTCAATGTGCTCTCGACCATGGCACAGCTGGAACTCAAACCGGGCAAACCGAAACGCAAGATGGATGAGCTGGCGCGCGGCGACGTCTCCGGCCTGATCGGCATGGTCGGCCCGCAGACCCGAGGTTCCCTCTCCATCAGCTTCGAGAAGGGGCTGGCGCTGGAGATCATGCGCCGCATGCTGGGGGAAGCTCCCGCCTCCATCAACGAAGAGGTGACCGACATGGTCGGTGAAATCACCAACATGGTGACCGGCGGTGCCAAGCGGATGCTGGGCGAGAAGGGCTACGAGTTTGACATGGCGACCCCCATCATCGTCTCCGGCCCCAACCACACCATTACCCACCGTGCCGATGGCACCAAGATCATGATGCCGTTCGAATCGGATTTCGGTCGCGCTACCATCGAAATCTGCTTCGAGTAACCCTATGTGGAAAGCATTGAAATGGATTTTCATCTGCTGGGCCCTGCTGTTGATCCTGTCGGACATTCAGGTCAGCACCTCCCTCTACAAGTACGAAGATAACCGGGTGCTCATCAACTTCCCGCGCTGGGAAGCCAAGCAGCCCTGGGGCACCTTCGAGTGGCATGCCGGACTGGTAGAAACCCACTGGTATGGTCTGGAGGGCAAACCCAAGCCGAAAGGCCCGCAAATCTGATCCGGTAACGGATCCGGCAGAAACAGAAGAGGCCAGCAGATGCTGGCCTCTTTGCTATCTCGTTGTTTCTGAATCAAGCCGCTTCGGCAGCCAACTTCCCGCTTGGTCGTACCAGGATGCCGACGATGCAGGCCAACAGGGTCGGCAGCAGCCAGGCAAGCCCCTTGTCGAACAGCGGCAGGAAGGCAAAGCCGTCCATCGCCATACCGGCAGCGCCCAGCCCATCGAGGCAACCAAACAAAAAGGCTACCGTCAGCACGCCGCGAAACGCCAGCCGTGGCTGGGCAAACCATCCCTTGAGGAAGGTCACCAGCACCAGCGCGATGGCAACCGGATAGATGGCCACCAGCACCTGAATGGAGAGGCCGATCAATTCGCTCAACCCCACATTGGCCACCACTGCACAGAGCGCCCCCAGCAGGATCACCCAGTTGCGATAGGCCCAACCAGTCAGGCCATGGAAGTAGTCGGCACCGGCACAGAGCAGGCCGACCGCGCTGGTAAAACAGGCCAGGGTGATGATGGCAGCCAGAATAAACTGACCCGGTTGGCCAAACAGGCTCAGGACGTAAGCATTGACGATGGCGCCGCCGTTGCTGATATCGCTCGCCACCCCACCGGCGCTGTTGCCTAGCTGAAAGAGCGAGATATAGACAGCCGACAGCCCGACCGCCGAGATCAAACCTGCGATGGTCAGATATTTGAACTGGCTGCGATAATCCTCGATCCCCTTCTGGCGCAACAAACCGATGATCAGGGCACCAAACATCAGGGAGGCCAGGGTATCCATGGTGTTGTACCCCTCCAGCATTCCTTTGGTCAGGGCTGCATCTATGTACTCACCGCTGGCATCTGGCATGGTGCCCTGCGGCGTCATAAAGACCCCGACCGCCAGAATGAGCAGCATCGCCATCAGGGCGGGAGTTAGGTACTTGCCGACCGCATCAAGGAGCTTGCCCCGATCGAGCGCCACCAAGATCACCAGCGCAAAGAAACTCAGGGTGTAGATCAGCAGTCCCGCATGACCGGTATCGCCAAGCCAGGGCTTGAGCCCCATCTCGTAGGCGACCAGACCGGTGCGGGGAATGGCAAAGGCGGGTCCCATGATGATATAGATGGCGATGGCCAGCGCCGTCGCCGCCCCGGCGGGCAGATAGCGGGTCATTCCGGTCCAGCCACTCGCGCCGCCCCCCGAGCTCCCCTTGGCCACCGCAATCAGGGTGATCAGCGGCAAACCCACCGCCGTCAGCAAAAAGCCGCACATGGCGGCCAGCAGATGCTCACCAGCCATAAAACCGGCCAGCGGCGGAAAAATGATATTGCCAGCCCCCAGATAGAAGGCAAACGTCATAAACCCCAATCCGAATACGTCGGACAATTTCAATGATTTCGTCAAACTCAACCTCATCTGCCTTATCAGCTTGTTATTGATTGCACCCACTGCCTGGCAGATAACCGGTAACAATACCTCTCGCCCCCACACGGCCCGCGGACCGGATGAGGCGCACCACCTTTAGCATAAAGAAGAGGAGTTCGATCTCAATCACCAATTAATATCTTGAAACAATTTACCGCTGTGGAATTAATCGCCGAACAACTCGGCGATCCATAAACAGGTGTCACACGTGGCGTATTGGAGGCAAGAAGAGGGGAACAGGTTATAGCGGCCAAATACGGCTGCTCAGATGCTATCTGCGTACGGTGACAATTACGGCAGCAAAGCGAGGTGAAATGCGAGGCTCACAGAAAACAAAAGAGCCTGCACGGGGCAGGCTCTTGGCAATATCACATCGGGTGTGATCAGGCAGCTTCGGCAGCCATCTCGGTCGGACGCACCATCACGCCAACTACGCAGGCCAGCAGGGTCGGCATCAGCCAGGCGAGGCCCTTGTCGAACAGCGGCAGGAAGGCAAACGCATCCATCTTCATACCGGCAGCACCCAGACCATCCAGGCAACCGAACAGGAAGGCAACCATCAACACCCCACGGAACACCAGACGGGGGCGGCCGAAGTAACCCTTCAGGAAGGTGACCAGCACCAGCGCCACGGCAACCGGATAGATGGCAACCAGCACCGGAATGGAGAGGCTGATCAACTGGCTCAGACCCACGTTGGCCACCACGGCACAGATAACGCCCAGCAACACCACCAGCTTCTTGTAAGCCATGCCGGTCAGATTGTGGAAGAAATCAGAGCAGGCAGAGATCAGGCCCACGGCAGTGGTGAAGCAAGCCAGAGTGATGATGGCCGCCAGAATGAACTGACCCGGCTGACCAAACAGGCTCAGTACGTAGGCGTTGACGATGGCGCCACCATTGCTGACATCCGTCGCCACACCGGCTGCCGTGTTACCCAGCTGGAACAGGGAGACGTACACCACGCTCAGACCAACGGCAGAGATAAGGCCGGCAATGGCCAGATACTTGAACTGGCTCTTGTAATCGTTGATGCCTTTCTGGCGCAGCAGATCGACGATCAGGGCGCCAAACATCAGGGACGCCAGGGTGTCCATGGTGTTGTAGCCTTCCAGGATCCCTTTCACGAAGGGGCTGTTCTGATAGTCACCGGACGCATCAGGCATGGAGCCTTGCGGTGCTACGAATACACCGATCGCCAGAGTCAGCAGCAGCAGCATCAGTACCGGAGTCAGGTATTTGCCGATGGCGTCCATCAGCTTGCCCTGGTTCATGGAGACCAGAATGGCCACACCAAAGAAGATCACGGTATAGGCCGCCAGACCCGCTTGCCCCATATCACCGATGAACGGCTTGAGGCCCATCTCGTAGGCAACCAGACCGGTACGGGGCGCGGCAAAGGCCGGGCCGATGATGATGTAGATGGCAACGGCCAGCGCAGTCGCGACACCGGCAGGCAGCAGTTTGGTCATGCCAGCCCAGCCGTTACCGGCTTTCGCCACGGCCAGAATGGTCACCAGAGGCAGGCCCACGGCAGTGACCAGGAAGCCAAACATCGCCAGGGAGAGGTGCTCACCAGCCATGTAACCGGCCAACGGCGGGAAAATGATGTTACCGGCGCCCAAGTAGAAGGCGAAGGTCATAAACCCTAATCCGAGTACATCGGACAATGTGAGTGATTTCGTCAAGTTCAACCTCGTCTGTCTTGTAAATTATTGCTTGTTATAGTTTTTATCGGTCGCTGACCGGGTGTGTTCAGGGGGTATAAAAAAAGAGCCCCGCATGTTTTTTCATCGCAACCAGTGGTTTTAGCTGGTCTGGAGCGGGCGCTCGATCTGGAACCAGCATAATGGCGTGAAAAAATAGTTCAAGACGAAATTTACATCTTCAAATAGAAGGGGTTGGTCAGTTGGATATATCTGTCGGAATAGGCCCCATCAGCAGAATGGATCACAATTTCACCCCTCTCACACCTGTTTAATCCTCTGCCAAGTAGCAATAAAACACGATTTGCCTCTTTACCCTCTCTGGTGATAACAGCTGTATAACAAATGCCATGCAGATCATAATTCGCCGAAATGCATAAAATTTCATCGGCCATCGCCGTCGGCAGCACCAGCGCCACCTGCCCGTTCAGGCTCAACAAACGATCGCAGGCCGCCAGTAATGCGTGGCTGTCGAGGGCGCCGGTATGGCGGGCCAACGCCCTCGCCGGATCGCTAAATGACTGGCCTGCCACGAAATAGGGAGGGTTGGAGACGATAAGATCGTAAGGGGCAGCCTGATAATCCTGAATGGCACTCTCTATGACGGTTACCCGATCGGCCCAGGGAGAAGCCGCCGCATTCTCCCGCGCCTGGCTGGCCGCATTAATATCCAGCTCGACCGCATCAAGACGGCAGTCAGACCTGCTGCGCTGGGCCAGCATCAGGGCAATCAGGCCGCTGCCGGTGCCGATATCGAGCACTCGACGCGCCTGTTCGACCGGCGCCCAGGCACCGAGCAAAATGCCATCGGTGCCTACCTTCATGGCGCAGCGATCGTGATTAATATGGAACTGTTTGAAGGTAAATCCGCGACTACGTCCCATCTGGCCCCCGTCATCTGCAAAAATGGTGGGCGATTATAGCGGCTAAGACACACTCACCAATAGGAGCCGACGAGATAATCGCCTATAATCTGCCGTTTCCTTAATGACCGAGTATTGCCATGAGCCAGTCCTTTGATGATTTCGACCTGCACCCAGCCCTCAACCGGGCCTTGGCCGAGATGGGATTCACCCGCCCCACCACCATCCAGCAGATGGTGCTGGAGCCAGCCCTGGACGGCCGCGATATTCTGGCATCCGCTCCGACCGGTACCGGCAAGACTGCCTCCTTCCTGCTGCCGGCACTCCAGCACCTGCTGGACTTCCCGCGCCGCAAGCCGGGCCCCTGCCGCATGCTGATCCTGACCCCGACCCGCGAGCTGGCTCTGCAGGTGACCGCACACGCCAAGGCGCTGGCGGCTCACACCAACCTCAGCATCGAGACCATCATCGGCGGCGTCAGCCATGAAGAGCAACTGCCTGCCCTGACCAAGACCACCGACATCGTCGTGGCCACCCCTGGCCGTCTGCTCGAGTACATCGAGAAAGAGGAGTTCGAGAGCCACGACATCGAAGTGCTGGTGCTGGATGAAGCGGACCGCATGCTGGACATGGGCTTTATCAAGGATGTGAACCGCATCGTGGAAGAGGCGCGCTACCGCAAGCACACCATGCTCTTCTCCGCGACCCTGGAAGGGGCCGGCCTTGAGAAGTTCGCCAACGAGATCCTCAAGGATCCGGTGGAGCTGCATGCCGAACCTCCCCGCAGCGAACGTCGCCCCATTACCCAGTGGATCCATCTGGCCGATGACGCCGCCCACAAGCTGGCGCTGCTGACCCATATCCTGAAAGATCCGGAAACCCAGAAAGCCATCATCTTCGTCAAGACTCGTGAGCGTCTGGCGGAGCTCTCCGGCCAGCTGCAGGCGGCGGGTATCTCCTGCGCCTGGATCCGTGGCGAAATGGAGCAGAGCAAGCGTATCGAGTCGATCCGCAAGTTCCACGAAGGGGAAGTGCCCTTCCTGATCGCCACCGACGTCGCCGCACGCGGCATCGATCTGCCGAACGTCAGCCATGTCATCAACTACGACATGCCCTACGGCGCCGATGTCTACGTCCATCGGATTGGCCGTACCGGCCGCGCCGGCAACCGTGGCTGTGCCATCAGCCTGGTGGAAGCCCACGACATGGCGATGGTCGCCAAGATCGAACGCTACACCGAGGAGCGCCTCAAGCGCCGAGTGATCGACGAGCTGCGCCCGAAACACAAAGAAGCGCGGGTACCGGTGAAGAAGAAAAAGCCGGTCGACAAGAAGAAGTCCGCCAAGAAGAAAAAGAAGAAGTGATCGCCTGACGATAAAGAGAAGGGCCATCCCGCGGGATGGCCCTTCTGCATTCTGAATCACGCTGACGAGTGGTTATGCCACTACTCTGCGCATCCCCATATGGGGGATATCGTCTTCGAGATAGCCTTCCCCTTCCGCCACAAAACCGTGCTGGCCATAGAAGCCCTGCAGATGGGCCTGCGCCCCCAGCCAGATGCTGTGAGTCGGCCAGCGCGCCTCGCACGCCTTGACCGCCTCGCCGATCAGCTTATGACCGAGACCACCGCCACGCGCCTTGGGTGAGGTCACCACCCGGCCGATAGCGGCGCCGCTCTCATCGCCGATGCCGGGCGCCATGATCCGCGCATAGGCGGCCAGCAGATCGCCCTGATAGCCGAGCAGGTGCAAGACCCCGTCGCGGCGATCCAGCCCGTCCAGATCCTGAAAGGGGCAGATCTGCTCCACCACGAACACCTCGGCCCGCAGCGCCAGCAACTCATACAACTCGTCAGTGGTCAGTTCAGACCAGGGTTTCAGGATCCAGTTCATCGGCAACTCCTTATCAGTTCGGCCTGCCAGCATAATCGTGGCGCCCGCCCTCTGCATTAACCTTTGTTAAGTTCTTTCAGCCGTTTGCGAATGCGACTAAGACTGATGGGAGTAATGCCAAGATAGGCGGCGATCTGGTGGTCGGGCACTCTGGCATCAAGTGCGGGAAAACTGTCGAGAAAGTGCTGATAGCGCGCCTGCGGGCTGCCGGTCAGCAGCAACTGCTCCTTCTCCTCCTTGATGCGCAGCTGCACCTCCAACAGGTGCTGGTACCAGCGCGGCCAGCCGGGCAGCTGGCGCAAGTCGGCCAGACTGAACAGCTGCAGATGACAGGGCTCCAGCGCCTCCACGCTGTAGCGGGCTGGCTCGCCACTAAGCAGGTGGTGGAAGTCGAGAAACTCGTCCCCCTCCCAGTAGAACTCCTTGATGTACTCGCGGCCATCCTCCAGCACCAGCTTGGCCCGCAGCAGCCCCTGCTCCACCCTGACCAGCAGATCCGGGCTGTCACCAGCGTGCCAGAGGCAGCTTTTCGGGCTGAGGGTCAGCGGGCGGGCAAAAGAGAGGAGGCGCGCGGCCTCCTCTTTATCTGCGACCTGCGCCCAATCGAAGGGGGGTCTGTCAGCCAGCATGATTAACCGCGACGCTGACGCACGGCTTCAAACAGGCAGACACCGGTTGCCACCGAGACGTTGAGGCTGGATACCGCCCCCGCCATCGGGATGCTCACCAGCTCGTCGCAATGTTCGCGGGTCAGGCGACGCATGCCCTTGCCCTCGGCACCCATCACCAGCGCCATCGGGCCGGTCAGTTTGGCCTGATAGAGGTCGTGATCGGCCTCGCCAGCGGTGCCGACAATCCAGACGCCGCGCTCCTGCAATTCGCGCAGGGTGCGGGCCAGGTTGGTGACCTGAATGAGCGGCACCACTTCGGCCGCGCCACAGGCAACCTTGCGAACGATCGGGGTCAGGCCGGTGGCCTTGTCCCGCGGCACGATGACAGCATTAGCCCCGGCAGCATCGGCGCTGCGCAGGCAGGCGCCGAGGTTGTGCGGATCGGTCACGCCATCCAGCACCAGCAGGAAGGGCTGGCTCTGTTGTGCCGCCAGCTCGTCCAGCAGGCTGGCCAGATCGTGCTCGGCGAGCTTCGGCGCCTCTTTCACTCGGGCCATGATGCCCTGGTGATTGTTGCCTTCCGCTTTGTCATCAAGGGTCTTGCGGTTCACGCTCTGTACGCGCAAGCCGAGGGATTCCAGCTCGGCCAGCAGGGGTTGCAGCCGGTCGTCATCCCGCCCCTTGAGGGCCCACACTTCGATGAAGCGCTCGGGGGTGCGCTCCAGCAGCGCGGTGACAGCGTGAATGCCGTAGATCAGTTCAGTGCTCATGTTCAAGATCCGTAGGTCGGGTCGCATAAATGCGCCCCGAAGAAAAATGGCCGTACCGGCAGCCTGACCACCATGATGCGGGTCTCGTCACCGGTCGCTAAATGATGACGCATCATACCAGAGAGACCGGCATCAAGGGAGGAGGAAGCTGCTCGGCCAAGCTCCGAAACTATGACAGGCCTGTTGATCCGGCTGCGCCATCATCCTTTATGGTGCACCTGACCCGGCCCGGTAGTGACTACAAGTGGGCTCGCTGCGCGGCGCTCAAAACGGTAGCTGTCCCAATTTCAGCCCTTGGAGATCAGCCCTTTCGTTGTGGATGTTCGACTTCAACACGGCTCAGGATGACTAATTTATTGATCTTGCCCAGAAAACTATCATCTCCCGCTTCCCTCTCCAGCATCGCTCGCTAACATAGCCGTTTGGCAACAGCCTCGTCGGAGTCACCCATGGGTCAGGCCTACGCCATATGTACAGATCTAGTTATCACCTGACACCGGCCTCAAACCGGTGTCTTGTTTACGCTACTTTAGTGCGCACTTCCTTCGGTATCAATTTCAGACCCTTTTTGAACATGCTGTAGGGAGTCTGTCCTTCCATCATCCTGCCTTGATGTGGCCGCTGGGTGTTGTAGTGCTCCAGATAGCTACCCAGGTCTGTCTGCATCTGCTCTACCGACTCATACCAGGTCGTTCTCCCCTTGATACGGAAGTGTTCATCCAGCAGTGTGCGATGCAGCCGCTCGATAAAGCCGTTGCTCTGCGGCCTGCGCACCTTGGTGGTTCGGTGCTCAATCCCCTCCAGTTGCAGGAACAGCTCGTAGGGATGGTGGTCAGGGCGCCCACAGAACTCGCGCCCGTTATCCGACAGGATGGTATAGACCCGTGCCTCGTGGATTTCAAAGAATGGCAGCACCGTTTCGTTAAGCACATGGACCGAGGTGATGGGCAGTTTGCTGGTGTAGAGCCGTCCCCAGGCGTGGCGGCTGTAGCAGTCCAGCACGGTTTGCAGATACACCTTGCCTACCCCCTTGAGTGCGCCGACGAA
>NZ_JBFODV010000306.1:0-16471 GCF_040908495.1 Aeromonas sp. R1-1
TGTGGAGGGGTTCCCGAGCGGCCAAAGGGATCAGACTGTAAATCTGACGGCTCTGCCTTCGAAGGTTCGAATCCTTCTCCCTCCACCATCATTCAAGAAAACCCGGCCTCGCGCCGGGTTTTCGCTTTCTGCTATCCCCCTCACACTTTTTCGGTCTTGTCAGATCTGACAGTTGCAATTGCATCCCATCTTGCTCATCGTGGCATCATCGACATCAGAGTGTTCACATCATGTTTGAAGTCTGGGACGAGCATGGTCACGCCACCGGTCTGACATTGCAGGCGCTCAAAGTCAGAATCAGCAACGACTATCAGGGTGATCTGATGGTGCGCTACAGCAACAAGCTGGGACTCCCCACGACCCTCTTTCTGACCATTCATCAGGGCGTTGCCTATCAACGCTTCAAAGCGGGCTCGCCAAAACTGGATTGGGAATGGCTGGCCACCGCAGGCAATGGCCACAGCCCCCGCAATTTTATGAGCGAACAGTTCCCCTTACTCCAGCTCTCCCTCGATAACTGAATGCCCCTCTCTTTCGCTCAATAACGTCAGTTCACCGATGATTTGCTGTAATTGGACACGAAAGCGTGTCAGCTCATCTGTACAAGCTGGCGATCCAAATTGACGGATTTTTTCTTCCAATCGCCATGCCTGTTCCGCCAATTCCGGCGCCATCATCATGCTGATGGTTCCCGCCTGACGATGCACCCAATTGGCCAATGCATTGTCATCAAGTGGCGCCTGCGCCATCGACTGTTCAAGCTCCTGGCGAAAAAGCGGAAACATCTGCCGCAACTTTTCACCATGACCAAAAAATGCCTCCATAGCTGCAATATCAATCAAGGTTGGCGCGGGTAAGATCTGCCACTTCTGCAACATCTGGCGCAGAGTATCCAGCAGCACCGGTTTGCCCAACAGATCGTCCATGCCCGCGGCAGAACAGCGTTCAGACTGCTCTGGCAACACATTGGCCGTCATGGCGATGATCAGTAGCCGCTCACCTTTCTCTGCAGCCCGTATCCTGCGGGTGAACTCATAACCATCCATCACCGGCATCTGACAGTCACAGAGCACCAGCTCATAGGGATGCTGCGCGACCATCTCGAGAGCCTGCTGGCCATGCTCTGCCACATCGCAGTTCATCCCAAGTTGCCTGAGCTGGCGTATTACCAGCGACTGGTTGAGGGGATTATCCTCCACCAACAATACCCGACAGGGCTGCATGGGAGCGCTCTTTCGCATCGCTTTCGTTGCCGTCCCATCGCTCAAGCCAAGCTGGCGATAGCAAACTTCCCGCACGGCATGCCAGGTCATTGGATTGCTGTTGAGGATGTAACCCTCCTCATCACAACGATAACCGAGAGGGGTTGCCAGCGGCAGCACCCGGATGAGCCCGTTGCCCGCCAACTCATGGTCTGTGAAACGCAAATGAGCATCACCAGACTCCAACGTTCGTGTTACCCCCAAGGCATCAAGATGCAACAGCAGGGTGTGGCACAGCTTCTCGTCATGGAGATCGATATGGGCTTGCACGCCATTGAGACGGAGATCCGGCTCTCGCTGTGCCAGCACTGGCAACGTGACCGTCAGGCTGATGAAAGTGCCCAGCCCAGGGGCACTCTCCAGCCGGATCTCGCCACCCATCAAGGTGGCCAGGGTCTGGCAAATACTCAGGCCCAAGCCGGTACCACCATAACTGCGGGTGGTGGAGCTCTCTGCCTGTTCAAAGGCATTGAAGATCCGGCCAAGCGCCTCTGGGCTCATACCGATGCCGCTGTCGCGCACACCGAAGCACAATTGCTGTTGCCCCTCCCCCTGCGACAGCAGTTGCACCGAGATCTCGATAAAGCCCCGCTCGGTAAATTTGATGGCATTGCTGACAAAGTTGAAGAGGATCTGGCGCAGACGCAGCGCATCACCACTAACCCGAGCCGCCACACCGGCATCCGCCCAGAGATAGACGCGCAATCCCTTGCGATGTACTTCGCTCACCGTCATGGTCAGCACGCTGTCGATCAATTCACGGATGAGAAAAGGGGCCTCTTCGAGCTGCATCTTGCCCGCCTCCAGCTTGGCGAAGTCGAGCACGTTGTCGATCAGCGCATGCAATCCCTGGGCACCGCGGTTGATAACCTCCACCATCTGGCGCTGATCCTGGGTCAGCTCGGTAAAAGTGAGCTGTTCCGCCATACCGATAATGCCATTCATAGGCGTGCGAATTTCGTGGCTCATGGTGGCCAGAAACTCCCCTTTCTGGGTGGCGGCAGACTCCGCCTTGGCCTTGGCTCTAGCCAATGCAGCCTCAACCTGATGGCGACGGACTATCTCCTGACGCAGCCGCCAGTACGCCACCGACAGCACCAGAATAAAGAGCGTAATCGCCACCCCGGCGGGCAGCAGGGTACGCACCAGTTTCGCTCTGGGGATCCCTTCGCTGTAATTGAGCGCCAACCAGCTGTTGCGTATCTGGCGCTTCTCCTTGTCGCTCATGCTGGCAAGCACCCGATTGACCAAGGGCAGCAAGGGGCTGTAAGGCTCACGTACCGCAACGGCCAACTCATCTTTGAAGGGGGTGGGCGCGGCAATATGAAGTCGGTCATCAAACTGCTCGGTGACAAGACGGGAAACCACCACCAGATTGCCGATATAGGCATCTCCCTCACCTGCTGCAACACGAGCGAGCCCCTCGTTGGCACTCTTGGTCGTGATCAGTTTCAGGTCAGGCACCAGTGTCCTTAGCTGGGGGATCAGCATACTGTCGGTCAACAACAACTTTTTACCGGCCAGATCAGAGAGATCCCCGATCGGAATACTACCGCGCGCCGTCACCAGCACCATCGGGAATGATGCAAAGGGCTCGCTGGCATGCCAACCCACCAACCGCTCAATGATGCGGGTGGGTAATACCGCCAGATCCACATCGTGATGCAGCAGCAACTGCTGCAGATCGGGCCAGCTCTGCACTGGCACACGGCTGTATGCCAGCCCCAACTTCTCTTGCAGCACGTCCAGATAATCCGCCATCAAGCCGACCGGATTGCCACCCTCATCGTGATAAGAGAAGGGCACCCAGCCGGGGATCAATCCCAACTTTAACGGCGGCAGCATCGAGAGCCATGCTCGCTCATCAGGACGCAGCAAGAAATTGCTGTGCCCCATAAAGTTGGGCTCCAGGCTCTCCCCAAGCCAGCGTCTCTCCAGTTCACTGCGCGCCTCGACCGTCAGCGCCTGAATTGCCGTATCAAGCCGGATAGCAAGGGAGTGTTTCTGGCTGGCGACGCCAAGATGCAGGGTTTCCATCAACAAGGGAGACTGGGCAACCACCGCCAACGCCGGGTGACGCTCGATAAACAGATTGGCCACGTGTAGGTTGCCGATATAGGCATCTGCCCGCCCTTGTTCAACCGCCTGCAGTGCGCTGCTCGTATCGACAAAGAGCCGGGGTGTGACATTCGGATAATGCAGCTTGACCAGCTTCTCGGTCAGAAAGCCTTTTTCGATGGCAATGCTGGCGGACTGCAAGCGGCTCACATCCCGAAACAGGGCGCTGTCCTGGCGCACCACCACCACGGTCGGCGAGGTGTAGTAAGGCAGGCTATAGGTGACACACTGGCGCACCTCAGAGTTAAAGGCATCGAGCAGGATATCCAGCTTGCCATGGCAGGCGTCGGCATACATGGCTTCCCAGTCGGGGTAGACCTGCCAGGCGATCCGGTAGTCCAGCTTTTTGGCTAATTGTTCCATCAATTCAATGCTAAAGCCGGCGGCGACCTTACCGTCCCACTGCTGAAAAGGGCCCCATCCTCCGGCCAATATGCCCACTTCAATCGTTGGGAGAGAGGGACCAGATTTCGCCAATACGGCAGGCGTCAAGAACAAAACAGAGACAATAATTATGAATCGTTTGATTAATGACATAAGCGAACAGTATATAGACATAACGATTCACATATATTTATCAAAAGAGATATGCACCTGAAAAAATGGGGTGCGCACGGTAGTATAGAAATGTTAGCTTTAATAGCCTGAATATTATTCATCGTTTTATAAGAGGCTCATCCATGTCCTTCAAGATTATTCTTGCCGATGACCATCCCTTGATTCTGACCGGGATCCGCAGCCTGATTGACCGGATAACCCCCCATTGTGAAGTGATCGCCGAGGCATCTCAGGTATCTGACTTGCTGAATTTACTGCAGCAACATCATTGTGAGCTGTTGATCACTGATTTCAGCATGCCGGGAGATACCCGTAGCGATGGGCTGGTCATGATCCAGCAGTTGCGCCGGGATTATCCCAATCTTCCCATTATCGTGCTGACCCAAATCCAGAACAGTGCCATCTTGCAATCCCTTATTCAGGCTGGGGTAAAAGGACTGATACTAAAGAAATCGGTTATTAATGAATTGGCTGATGCTATTCGCCAGATATTACTCGGCCATCACTATATTGGCCCGACAGTACAAATGCTGCTAGCCAATGCTGGCATCACGGATCCAGACAGTATCAACCCGCTCACTCCCAAAGAGAGTGAAGTAGTGCGCCTGCTGGCCAGCGGCATGTCAGTCACCCAAGTAGCGAAATACCTTCATCGCAGTGTCAAGACCATCAGCACCCAGAAGAAAAATGCCATGGCAAGGTTGGGAATTACCAGTGACAGTGCCCTTTTTGAATATGCAAAAATCCATGGCCTATATTAAAAAGCTGTTGATTTATTTTGCAATGTATTATCTTAGAGAAATCATGGTGCATTGGTAATGGTCAGATTGCCGCTTCAATTATGATCGTGATATCTCCTTTGTAACGCCCACCAGGATGCTTCATCATTTCTGAAATCTGTGCATTTTTTATTTCAAATTTGAATGGCCGATCATCACCCGATAGAATGGAGTGACCATAATAATTTTCATCTTTATGTGGATATATTAAATATTGAATATTACGCATGCCGGTAGCATAGACATCAACAGGGACAGAGTGGTTTGCTCGTTCATTTTTAATCAAACAGCGATCTCCACTACTATTTATATATTGGCATTTCAGTCGTACATTATAGGGTGCAGAGGCCCATATTCTGGTCGCCAAGGTCGCAGTTAATGATGCTGGCGTACTACGATCATTGCGATGAATCCAATTGGTCCAGCCGCCAGGTGGCTGTAAATCCAGCTGCCGCTCTTTTAATGGGAACAATACTTTCAGCTGATGTCTGACTGTCAGCGTTAAATTAATGACAAGTTGATTATCAGAATACTCTCCATTACCAAAACTTATATCACCATTATTACCCATCGACAGTGTCAATGAGCCGCGATAAGTGCCGTTAGGCATCTCAAGAGGTGATGGGGGCTTTATTTTAAAACCAAACATAACCATATTGATGGTATATTTATCATTTACAGGTTTAACTGATTTTGTTGTATAACAAGACTTACCCGCAATGTTACCCCATAGAAAAACCCATCTGGACAAATATGTGCCCCCTGCTATAGTCTTATTAACATATCTACAACCACCCGCTGGGTTTGTAATTTCTTTTTGGTAAAGATCCCAGCCTTCAGTGGGTTCAACTAAAGACTCTAAATCGACACCTAATTGCTCAGGGATAACATCAACTGTAAATTCCTTACTTTTTTCAGATTTGATAATCATCGTTTTTTTTCCTGATGCCGAGAGGAAAGCAAATGAATCCCTTTGATCCTTATAATCCTTGACGACGACTCTTTTTATGGTCGTTTTAAACGAAAACAATAAGCTATCAAGCGACACTATATTTCCATAACACTCGTCAATAGACACACCAGGCAGCTGATTTTTACATACCGTGGTGCTTTTAAATGTACCACGAGCATCTTCATAAACGGCTGGTTTATATTCGGCGGTCACATCCACTGTTGCTGCATTTGCTGAAAGGCAAAATATAAAAATTGCAACATATAGGCACCTCAAAAAAAATTTGAGCAACATTGAATATCCTTAAATTACTTTCTAGCCAGTAGCTGTTCATGACAAACGAGATCACCAAGAAACCATGTATCTTGTCCCCACTTATTATCATCTTGGTTCAAGAGCATCTGGCATTGTAATCGGCCATCACGCTCAACCTGTAAACTTGGGTTCTTTTTACTCATATCCATGACAAAAAAGCCATCATTCTCACTCATGGTGCGACCAATATGGTTGCGCACCACAGCCCCTCTTAATGGTTGACCTTCTTTATTCAGCAGACGACCAATTACGGTGACGGTATTCATGGCATTGACCTGGGCATACCCCACCCCACCGCGATTAAGGTGGTAGGGAAGCACGGCGGGTTTGATGGTGAGCGGCGCCCCATCCTGATCGGCCATCTCCAGCTGCAAGGCGCCACTTTGCAGAGCGGGTACCGAGACCAGATGGCGACCGGGCCCCAGGGTCTGCACGCCGCCCTGATCGTCGCTGACCCAAATACGCGCCGCCTCGTCATCGGCGTCGATATCCAGGATCATCGCCGCCTCGTTGCCCATGGCGCCCATTTCGCGGGAGCCGAGCGCCATCTCCCCCTCCCGCCCCAGTGCCACCACGCTCTCCAAGTTGATGCCGCCGGTCACCTCACCGTTATAGGAGGAGTGCTGGGCAAACAGATCCCCTCCAAGCCAGGGCGCCCCGAAGCGGCCATAGCCGGACAGACCGCTGCCATAGCCGTCAACATTGCTGCCCAGACTGATCTGGCGCAGCGGCCCCCAATCCACCTGCTGCTGGTAGTTGAGATAGGCGCTGCGCTGGGCACCGCCCGAGCGGGAGGTATTGCTGCCCAGCCCTAGCGACAACTGGCGATCGTCCCCTCCCAGGTTGACGGTGAGACTGAGCGTACTGCCGCGATCCCGCTGCTGCGCCGTGCTCTCGCTGCCGGGGCGATCGAACAGGGTCACCCCCCAGGTCACCCAGCGCCCCCACAACCTGTCGCTGTAGTGCCATCCCAGATCGGCGCCATTGCCGCGGCCAGACTGATGAGAGACATAGAGACCGAGCGTTCCCCACCGATCCAGCGACTGCTGCAGCGACAGGCTGGAGCTACGACTTGCCTCCCCCTGCTTGCGCTGGTTGCGCGAATGGCTCGCCACCAGACTGCTGTTACCCTGCCAGTAGATCCCTTGCAGATCATATCCCCAGCCCGAGCCTGCGCTCTGGTTCAAGGAGGCAAAGCCCTGAAGCTGGCTGGTGGCCTGCCAGTCGAACGACAAGGCGTGCTGGGCCCGCCTGTCCACATACTGGCTCCCCGCTCCCACCACCAGCGAGGGGAGCAGCAGGTGGTTCACCGCAATACCGCCGCTGGCCCCTTCCAGGTCGCTGTCTCCCTGGCGCACCAGCCAGCGGGTCTGGCGCCCGGCAAACAGGTTGAAGCGCCACGGCTCTTCCGGCGTCTGCCAGTTGGCGGGTTTGTAGATCATCTCGCGCCAGCGGCGGCTCTCCTGACCATCTTCCAGCAATCGCAGCTCCACCTCGTAGATGCCACCTGGCAGGGATCGGGTATCGAGGGCCTGCAGACCCGCGACGACTTGCTGGGACTGGATCAGGCGCCCGTCCCGGTAAATCTCCACCAGGCCGGGCCGGGCCGGTGCCACCTGGATCGGCGCCAGACTGGGGATCCCGCGCTCCCGGCGCAGCAGATCCGAACTGCCCCACATTACCCCGAGCACGGTGGGCGTCGCACCGCTGTAGTAGTTCGGCTGGCGCACCAATCCCTGCGCCGTGGGAAAGAAGAAGCCCAGACGGTAAAACTGGGCCTCATGAAGCCGCTCGTCATAGATCTGGGCCATGCCCAGCTCGGTTGACTCCCCTTCCTGCCAGGTGGCATCCCCCTCCATAAAGGGGGTCCACTGCCCCCAGCTACCCTCCAGCTGCAGGTTGTAGTGGCCGCTGCGCTGGCTGCCCTGCACCAGGTTCAGCTGGTTCTGGATCAGCAACCCCTTGCTCTCTTGAGGCAGCGCCATAAAGCGCTGATCCCGCGCCCCCAGCTCCACCTGACCGGTCAGTACCGAGAGCTGGGACTCCTCCAGGCTGTATTGCAACCCCACTATGCCTTCGGGACAGGCACGGCCGCACTCGCCGAGTGGCAGATGGCTTCCCAACTTGCTCAACCAGCGTTCACGCGTACCCTCGTCAAACTCGCTCTCCTGTACATCCACCAGTGAAAGCAGCTGTACCGAGTTATCCCGCCCGAGCAGCACTTCCCCATCCCCCAGCAGGCGACCGTCGACAGTGACTCGCACCATCAGCGGGACGCCAAAAAAGTGCTCTTCAAACCCTTCCGGCAACTGCTGCGCCTGTTGCAACAGCAGTGCAGGTTTAGCCACCACCAGCGGAGCAGAGAGCAACAGCCCGAGCAAAAGAAGAAGAGAACGAACCATGAAGTACAACCTGAAAGCCTGAAATCTCAATTAAAGGGGGGCCTGATGGCCCCCACATCCCCAAGTCAGCCACCTTGAGCAGGCGGCGCCTCGGATTCAAACATCATGCTGACAATTCCCTGATAGTTGCCGGGCTTGTAGCCACCGCTTGGAGCCACGGCCGGAATGATCTCCAGTCCGACTTGTTTGCCGGTATTGGCATCGGCCTGAGTCAACAGCTCGGCGGATGTGGTGGTCAGTGCGACGCCTCCGACCTTGACCGTCAAACCGATGCTATCCTTGCCGCTAGCCATGGTGGCGGGATAGACCAGATAGCCCTTGATGGGGCCAAGAGTGCTCTTCATCTCCAGCTGCTTGGCCAAGGGATCCAACTTCTGGTTAAAAGGGTTGAAGGTCAGTTTCTGCGGGGTATTCATCCAGTCCCCGACCGGCTGCACATAAAACTTGTCCGTCGGGATCTGCGCCGTCACCGTTACCGTATGCTCGACCTTCTCGGCTGCCATCAGGGTACTGCTTGCCAACAACAGTGCGGGGGTGAACCATAACCTCTTCATAACCACTCCTTATTCTTTGATGATATTCATATGACATATCGATGTTCAGGCCTTGAACTCCTTGAATACCGATTGCTTTCCTTCTATCAGTTCAAAACGAACCGTACTGGTGGCATCTTGGCTGACCCGTTTTTTAACGCCGGGCAACAGATGCAGCTTCTCCGGTTGGCTGCATGACGTTTTGTCACACAACTCCAGATAATCGAGAATCACGGTGGTATTGCCCCGATTCTCCACATAGAGGGCACCGTTATCGCGGCCAATCCGGGTGTCATAATGGGTCTCTTTGGGTGCTACAAACAAAATGGTGCCATAACCGGTCATGATGCTGACACCGGCGCTAATTTGCTGCTGTGGTGGCAATTCGGTTATTTCATCATCCTGTGGTTTGACCGGTACAAAACGCACCCGAAAATAACGTTCGCGCTCCCTCTCACCCATATAAATAAAACGGGTAGCCTGGATTCCACCTGCAGGAATAATCAACCGAGATGGACTTGTCACCAGCTGGCGAACGCCCTCCTCCGGTAACTCCCGCTCCTTCGGCACGCCATCGGCACCATATATAATTTCGGCCAGCGTTATTTTGACAAAGGCCGTCTCATTACCAAGATTTCTAACCCGCTTGAGCAGCGTAGTTTTTTCTGCTGACATATAGTCATATAAGGTGCCAACGCTAATATCTGGAGATGCCAAGACATTGCTGCTGAATATAAGCAGCAACACAGCAAAAATCTTATTCATGAAATAATAATCACACTATGAAAATGATAGAGAGTAGTGCCTTCATTGCAGGCTCCGAAAGATATATGAGTTCAATATATGTGAGTTCCATATATGCAAATCGCCCAATGATCATATTTGGCTCGGCGATTCGTCATTGAGGCCAGTCTAGATAATCCACACAGCGGACTTAATCGGAATAATCTGATACTGCCAAAGTATTTTTTCTGCAAACAATCAGACAATTCCTACAGCCAGCTTTCAACATCCTCCCCTATTATCTGAAATCATCTCAGTCAGCAGGGAAGTGACATGTTTGCGTTTAAAGAAGAGTTTCCGGTCGGTGACGTGGCATCCCTGACGACAGCGGACACTGCCGTGCCCTTTTATCAGCCAATCGTTAACCGGGATCGCCAGATCATCGGCTTTGAGGCGCTGGCCAGACGCTGGGAACCCCGCCAGCAGCGCTATCAGGGAATAGACTTTCCCTCTCTCAGCGATGACGAGTCCCTGCATGTGGATATCGTTATGCTCAGAGCCATTCTACGCGACCTGCCAGCACTGGCATGCCATGCTCCTTGTACCCTCTCGATAAACCTCAACCCCGCTTTTGAGAGCACTACATATAAGAACCTGCTGTTACTCACTCTCTTGCAGGCCCGCAAGCTGGATATCGCAATCTGGTTCGAGGTGGTGGAGTACGCCCCGCTAGAGCGCAAGGAGTTGGCCCTGATCGAGGTACTGCGCAGCCACGGTGCCCATATCGCCTGCGATGACTTTGGCACCCAGGAGTGCAATTTTCAGCGAGTGATGGCGCTCCCCTACGAGGTCATCAAGCTGGATCGCTCCCTGCTGCTGCAAGCGACCAGGAGTAGCCATGCCTTGCGCATGCTGACCGGACTGGTGGAGTACCTGCAGCGACTCGGCATGAAGGTGGTGTGCGAAGGGGTGGAAAACCAGACCCATATCGAGATTGCCGACCAGCTCGGCTGTGACTATCAACAGGGTTACGTCTACGCCATGCCCGCCCCCCTCTCCCGTTGGGCCTGAGCGGCTGTTTCATTTCGGCATTCTGTCGGCTCGCGCTGCCAACAATTTCCTGCCAAATTGCATGATGACGTGGGGGCGAGTACAATCTCGCACCCCGAATATCCGGCGCATCTTCTGTAGATAGGCCCGGATATGCCGTCATCGGGTCGCGCTGCATTGAGCCTCTTCTCTGAGAGCTTTTTGCACCGCAACTCAACCACTACGATGCCATCAGGTGGCATCGTCCTGATTTGCAATCAGATATAAAGAGTCCGCCATGTTTAAACCAGAATTGCTCTCCCCCGCAGGTTCCCTCAAGAACATGCGTTATGCCTATGCCTATGGCGCTGATGCCGTCTATGCCGGTCAGCCCCGCTACAGCCTGCGGGTGCGCAACAACGAATTCGATCATGAAAACCTGCAGCTGGGCATCAACGAAGCCCATGCGCTGGGCAAGCAGTTCTATGTGGTGGCCAACATCCAGCCCCACAACTCCAAGCTCAAGACCTTTATCCGCGACATGCGCCCTGTGGTGGAGATGAAGCCGGATGCGCTGATCATGTCCGACCCAGGTCTTATCATGATGATGCGTGAAGCCTTCCCGGATATGCCCATTCACCTCTCGGTGCAGGCCAACGCGGTCAACTGGGCCACGGTGAAGTTCTGGCATCAAATGGGCCTGACCCGCGCCATCCTCTCCCGCGAGCTGTCGCTGGACGAGATTGAGGAGATCCGCATGCAGGTGCCGGAGATGGAGCTGGAGGTGTTCGTCCATGGCGCGCTGTGCATGGCCTACTCCGGCCGCTGCCTGCTCTCCGGCTATATCAACAAGCGTGACCCCAACCAGGGCACCTGCACCAACTCCTGCCGCTGGGAGTACAAGGTACACGAGGGTAAAGAAGATGACGTGGGCCAGATCGTCCACCGTCAGGAGCCCATCGCAGTGCGTCCGGACAACACGCTAGGCCTTGGCAAGCCGACTGATGCCCTTGTGCTGCTGGAAGAGTCCAACCGCCCGGGCGAGTACATGAGCGCGTTCGAGGACGAACACGGCACCTACATCATGAACTCCAAGGACTTACGCGCCGTCGAGCACGTCGAGCGACTGACCAAGATGGGCGTTCACTCCCTGAAAATCGAAGGGCGCACCAAATCCTTCTACTACTGCGCACGTACCGCTCAGGTTTACCGCAAGGCCATCGACGATGCGGTAGCGGGTCGTCCGTTCGACCGCAGCCTGATGGGTACCCTCGAAAATCTGGCCCACCGCGGCTATACCGAGGGCTTCCTGCGCCGTCACAACCACAGCGAATACCAGAACTACGACTACGGCTACTCCGTCTCCGACACCCAGCAGTTTGTCGGCGAGATCACCGGTCGCAAAGGTGACATGGTCGAGGTCGAGGTGAAGAACAAGTTCCTGGTGGGCAACAACCTGGAGCTGATGACCCCGCAGGGCAACGTCCGTTTCAATCTGGAGCAGATGGAGAACCGCAAGGGCGAGCTTATCGATACCGCACCGGGCAACGGTCACGTGGTCTATGTGCCGGTCCCGAAAGATCTGGATGTGAACTACGGCATTTTGCTGCGCAATCTGGGCGACAGCCAGGATACCCGTAACCCGCATACGGCGGCCTGAAATGGCGCTGCTCATCACCGACAAGTGCATCAACTGTGACATGTGCGATCCCGAGTGCCCCAACCAAGCTATCAGCCTGGGTGAGGAGATCTACGAGATCGACCCCAGTCGCTGCACCGAGTGCGTCGGTCACTATGAGAAGCCGACCTGCATCAGTGTCTGCCCTATCGACTGCATCATCTGGGATCCTGCTCATGTGGAGACCGAAGATCAGCTGATGGAGAAGTTTGTGCGGATGCACAGGCAGTAGCTGATGCACAGACCGTAAAACGAAAAAAAGGCCGAGCAATCGGCCTTTTTTGATCCTGCGTGCAGCGGCTGGCCATCACTTGCCGACCAGCCGGATCAGTTTGTCCAGCTCCCGCTGGGCCTCCAGCATCCGGGTCTGGGACTCCTCCAGCCTGGCCTGCCGCTTGGCAATCTTCTCCGGTTTGCCACTGACTCTCGCCTCCTGCAGTTCAAGCAGACGCTCATCCACCTCGCCACGCAGTTTGTTAACCCGCTCTTTCTGCTCCTTAAGCAGATCTTCATCGGTACAGTTGGCCTTGATATTGCGCGCTGCCTGTTCGAGCCCGGCAATCTGCCCAGCGTTGTTGTGTGCTTTGGCAAACACCAGCTGGTCGTTGACGGCCTGCAGACGGGCCTTGCAACCGACCGCCTCACTGCCAAAGGCCTGACCCGCCAACAGCAGCAAGCCGGCTCCCAATACTTTCCACATCTCGATTCATCCGGTCTTGTTTGCGAGCTGACCATAAAAACCTCGATCGGCAGCAGGGTCAAGCAAGCGGGAAAAAGGTGCGACAGAAGTTGTGCAACATCACGCAATTGCCACCCTGTTGGTTCTACAATGGCGCTCTTTCCAATCGGGAGTCTGTTATGAATCAACAAATTGTGGTCATTGCCAACGGTGCCCCCTATGGCAGCGAATCCCTGTTCAACGCCCTGCGTCTCGCTATCGCCCTCAACGAACAGGGTGGTGCCAGCCTGAAGCTGTTCCTGATGTCAGATGCGGTGAGTGCAGCGCTGGCCGGTCAGGCACCGGCCGAGGGGTACAACCTGCGCCAGATGCTGGAGATCCTGCTGGCACAAGGCGTCACCATTCGCCTGTGCAAGACCTGCACCGATGCCCGTGGCATCACAGCCCTGCCGCTGATCGAGGGCATTGAGGTCGGCACCCTGCCGATGCTGGCCCAATGGACCCTGGCTGCCGACAAGGTGCTGACCTTCTGAACCATAAGGGGCTGGCCAGCGGCGAAGTCAGCCCCGTTAGCCTATCACCGACTCCTGCCGGGCACTTCGCCGACCATGATGTCGGGCGCCAGCTTCATAAAGCGCAAAAATCGCCACACAAAGCAGCGCCATCAGCACATAGAGCAACTGCCCGCTCCACTGCTCGAGGATCCAGCCTCCCAGCAGCGCGCCAGCAGCCCCTCCCAACCCGGCCAGTGCGCTGGCACCAAAGTAGCTCCCCTTGAGGTGGGTGGGAGCCATCTGGTCGATCAGCACGTTGAGCAGGGGGAACAGGATGGTCTCGCCGATGCTGAGCAGCAGCACGGCGCCAAACCAGTGGCTGCGCACCATCGGGTCCCCCAGCGCGAAGAGCAGCTGGGCCGCCAGAAAGAGCGCCATACCGATATGAAGCCGTACCCGCACCGGCCAGCGTGACAACAACCGCAGCAGCGGAAACTGCAGCACCACCACGGTCAGGGCATTGGTCGCCACCAGCAGAGCAACCAGCTCGGCCACCTGCGGCATACCAGCCCGGGTCAGGTACTGCACCAGCGGCGAGTGAAACTGGGAGTAGACAAGCACCATCAGGAGATTGGCCATCACCAGCAGCAGGAAGGCGCGATCCGCCAGCAACACCTTGATGGCATCCCGCAGTCCGGGGCCAGCAGCACCCGGCTTGCCTGTGCTGCCAGCCCGGCGAAATCCCCAGCCAAAGGCCAGCGCCAGCAGCAGATAGCTCACCACCAGAAACAGGAAGGTCTCCTGCTGGGCGTTGATCCCGAGGGTCACCCCCAGTAGCGGCCCCAGCGCGGCCCCCAGGTTGAGCAGAAAATAGCGCAGGTGCAGTGCCAGCTCCCGCGCCTTGGCCGAGGCCAGACTGTCGGCCATTAGCGCCTTGCCGGGGGCATCGATGAGCCCCGACGAGAGGCCGCTGCCCATCACCCCGACCCCGAGCCAGAACACCTCGTGCGAAAAACCGAGCAGGCCGAAGCAGATCATCGCCACCAGACAACCGGCCAGCAGTATGCTCCGCCGCCCGAAGCGATCAGAGAGCCAGCCGCCGTAGAAACTGACCAGGGTAGAGAGGGCCATCGAGCCCCCCAGCAACAGGCCGATGAAGGTGGCCGAAAGGTCATACTCCCGATAGAGCAGAATGGAGAGGAAGGGCCACACCATGTAGTAGCTGGTACGTACCATAAAGGTGCCCAGAATGACGATCCAGACCAGCGGGGTAAATTGCCTGAAGGTGCTCCACGACATCTCTATGCTCCATGCCCCGCAGCTCTTACCACAAGATCCTGTCATAAACGGGGAAAGCATTCAGTTGTAACAGAGGGCCTCAATAGAAACAACCCTCGCTCACCGACAAGGCGCAACCGGATGCAAAAAGGCCAGCCGATGGGCATCCGCTGGCCTTTTTATCACGGAATTTCCCTCGAGCTAGCGCCAGAGGGCCTGGCTTAGCGCCAGGGGCTCTGCTGCCACAGCCGCCCCAGTCCGGCTTCCAGCGCCTGCGCGCCCTGCTGCCCCAGCTTCTGGGTCAGGCTTTTTGGCTTGCGATAGCTGATGCCGATCACCTTGTGGTGGCTGGCCTGCGCCAGCAGGTAATCATCACTGGTGCAGAGGGTATCCACCAACCCCAGCCCCTTGGCCTGACTTGCCAGCCAGTGCTCGCCGGTCGTGACCTGATCGATATCGAGTTGCGGGCGGTGTTCGGCAACAAAGGCCTTGAAGCGCTCGTGGATCGCCGCCAGCTCCTCGCGAAACTTCTCGCGCCCCAGATCGTCGTTCTCGCCGAACATGGTGATGGTGCGCTTGTACTGACCGGCGGTGTGCATCTCGAATTCGATATCGTGCTTTTTCAGCAACTTGTTGAAGTTCGGCATCTGGGCGATCACCCCGATGGAGCCGACGATGGCAAAGGGGGCAGCCAGGATCTTGTCCGCCACGCAGGCCATCATGTAGCCACCACTCGCCGCCACCTTGTCAATCGCCACGGTGAGCTTGATGTCACGATCGCGCAGCCGCTGCAGCTGGGAGGCAGCCAAGCCATAGCCATGCACCACGCCGCCACCGGATTCGAGCCGCAGCAGCACCTCGTCGCCGGGCTGGGCGACGCCAATCACCGCGCTCACCTCCTCGCGCAGGGAGGCCACCTCTTTGGCATCCATGCTGCCGTTGAAATCGAGCACGAACAGGCGACTGCGCTCATCACCGGCCTTGGCGCGCTTCTTCTGCTCCTCTTTTTGCTGCTTTTCCAGCACCTTGCGCTCGGCCTTGCTGGCGAGCGCGCTCTTGAGCGCAAACTGCCCCTGCTCCAGCTCGCTCGAGAGATCGGTCACCACCAGCTCCCCCTTGCGCGCTTTCGGCTGGCGAGTGCTGACAATCATCAGGATGATGGCGCCGATGGCCAGCAGGAAGGTCACGGTCTTGGCCAAAAACAGGCCATATTCGGTCAGAAATGTCACGATGGACTCCAGAATGGATCGGTTTTCGTCACATTCTAGGGAGTTTGATGGAGGCGCGCAAAAAATCGCAGCCAGTGCCAGGAAAAACCAACCCGAGCATCACAACCTCTCTATTTTCTTCACATTTTTCTTGCCGCTGGCTGGTCAAACAGGCGCGCGGATCAGTACACTTGGCGCCGATTGCCATGCACTTATGGCCGGAATTTGTTAACAGGAGTTGTCATGCTCGATTATCAGGCGCCCCGCGATCTGCTCAAGGATAAAGTCATTCTGGTCACAGGTGCTGGCGACGGGATCGGCCGCGAAGCCGCCCTCACCTACGCCGCTCACGGTGCCACCGTGATCCTGCTCGGCCGCACCAGCGCCAAACTCGAAGCCGTGTATGACCAGATTGAAGCGGCCGGTTATCCGCTGCCCGCCATCGTGCCGGTGGATCTGAAAG
>NZ_JBFODV010000307.1:0-5749 GCF_040908495.1 Aeromonas sp. R1-1
GCAATCACAGCCTTGTTTTTGCGCGGATGCTTTTTGAGTTCCTTGAGCCTGCCAGGTCGCATCGCAATCGCCCATTGTGCCTTTACATCTGCCAGTTCTTCACGGTTTTCTGCCCCCTGATATCCGGCGTCAGCGAACACAAATGCCTCCTTGCCATGGAGCAGATTTCCCACTTGATTGAAGCCGTGCTCATTGGCGGCCGTGGTCTCCAGACTGTGCGTCAGGCCACTCTTGGCATCGACACCGATATGAGCCTTCATGCCGAAGTACCATTGATTACCTTTCTTGGTCTGGTGCATCTCGCCGTCACGCTCGCCACGCTTGTTCTTGGTCGAGCAAGGGGCCTCAATGAGACTGGCATCGACCAACGTGCCTTGCTTCATCATGATGCCGGCGTCAGAAAGCCATTGGTTGACGGAGTCGAAGAGCTGCCGGGCCAGCCGGCGCTGCTCCAGCAGATGGCGGAAGTTCATGATGGTGGTACGGTCGGGGATAGCCTGGTCCAGTGAGAGCTTGGCAAACAGACGCATCGAAGTAATCTCGTAGAGCGCATCCTCCATGGCGCCGTCGCTAAGGCTATACCACTGTTGCATGCAGTGAATGCGCAGCATGGTATCGAGTGGGTAGGGGCGACGGCCATTACCTGCCTTGGGATAGACGGACTCGATGACCTCCAGCATTAGTGCCCATGGGAGTAACGCCTCCATGCGAGCCAGGAATAACTCCTTACGGGTTTTGCGGCGTTTGCCATTGAACTCGCTATCCTCGAAGGTGAGCTGATGATTCATGCTGAACCTTATCCCTGATGCCAAGTGGGGCTCATGATCTCACATCAGGGACTTGTTCTCACCTTCCTTAGTTCTATATCCAAATACCTTTGGTATCAATGACAATTCCATCTCTGACCTTCACTTTTTTAAACGACCTATGATCAACTAATAAAACATGGATATCCGCACATTGAGAAGCTGAATCAAAACTCATTAATTCCAGATGCTTTAACTTAGCTGGAAGTTTTTTAATGTTTGGTTCTACAACAATGAGATGACCTGCATGCATAGTTGAAATATATTCTGTTATTGCAATTGCAGGGCTTTCACGTAAATCATCGATATCAGGTTTAAATGCTAAACCGTAGCATGCTATTACAATATCTTTTGCCGTCTTATCCGTATTCTTTTGCAGGAAATCTGCAATTGCTATCTTAATTTTATCAATAACCCAACTTGGCTTACTATCGTTCACTTGTCTTGCTGTGTGAATAAGTTTCGCTTCAGCCGGCGTTTTTGAAACGATGAACCAAGGGTCCACAGCAATACAGTGACCACCTACACCAGGGCCCGGTTGAAGAATATTGACTCGAGGATGGCGGTTAGCTAGGGCGATCAATTCCCATACATTTATATCTAACTTGTCACAGATAATAGACAACTCATTAGCAAAGGCGATTTGTACATCGCGCGAGCTGTTCTCGGTTAATTTTGCCATTTCTGCAGTACGTGCATTGGTGATCACGCATTCACCTTGAACAAAGGTCTTGTATAGCTCAACCGCGCGCGCGGAACATTTGGCTGTCATACCACCAATTACTCGATCATTTTCAACCAGCTCACGCACGACATGGCCAGGTAATACGCGCTCTGGGCAATGAGCAACATTCACATCAGCCTGTTCACCATGTGTTTGTGGAAATGTAAGATCAGAGCGCACTTCAGCAAGCCAAGCAGCCATTTGTTCTGTTGCACCTACTGGCGAGGTGGATTCTAGAATCACCAAGTCACCTTTTTTCAACACAGGTGCAATCGCTTTACTAGCAGCTTCGATATAAGAGAGGTCCGGCGCAGGAATCTCGCTCTCTGCACAAGGTAAAAATGGCGTCGGCACTGCAATCAGAAAGGCATCAGCCACTTCAGGTGTTGTAGTCGCTTTTAAATAGCCCCCAGTTACCGCAGCATGAACCATCATATCGAGATCTGGCTCAACAATGTGAATTTTACCTTGGTTTATTGTATCAACAGCGTGTTGGCTGACATCCACTCCGATCACTTTCCTTTTACACGAGGCGAACATCGCTGCAGTCGGTAAACCAATATAGCCTAGACCGATTACTGAAATTATTTCAAAAGACATTTTACGCATCCCAAATATAAGTTATCAAATTAGGTTACTGGTGATACTTTAAAAGCTATTTGCAAAGAGACTCTAGAATTCTCTGACACGCTTTCCCATCACCGTATGGGTTATGAGAAAAACTCATTGCTTGATAGGCTTCGCTATCAGTCAGTAAGGTGTCAATATTGGAAACGATTTTATCTACATCAGTCCCTACTAATTTAACTGTTCCTGCGGAAATAGCTTCAGGGCGCTCTGTTGTATCACGCATTACAAGTACAGGTTTACCGAGCGAGGGAGCTTCTTCTTGGATACCGCCTGAGTCGGTGAGAATTATGTACGCGCGATCCATTAAATAGATAAAAGGAAGATACTGCTGCGGCTCAATCAGAAGCACGTTATCCATACCACCTAATAAACGATTAACTGGTTCACGCACATTAGGGTTTAAGTGCATTGGGTATACTATTTGTACATCTGGGTGCTGTTTTGCCGTTTGCACAAGTGCTTCACAAATACGCTCAAATCCGTCACCAAAGCTTTCCCGGCGATGGCCAGTCACTAAAATCAGCTTTCTATTTTCATCTAAGTAGGAGAAGTGAGCAGCTAAGGTTGCTTTGAGGTCAACATCTTGTTCAATTTTTTCTTTCATCATTAACAACGCATCAATCACAGTGTTCCCTGTGACGAAAATATTATCTTCAGAGTAGTTTTCTTGAAGTAAATTTTGCTTAGAGGTCTCAGTGGGGGCAAAGTGGTATTGAGTCAACGCTCCTGTGAGCTTACGGTTAGCCTCTTCTGGCCAAGGGGAGTAAATATCCCCCGTACGGAGCCCAGCTTCTACATGGCCAATAGCAATTTGCTCATAATAAGCGGCCAAGCTGGTAGCAAAAGTTGTGGCTGTATCACCATGAACGAGCACCACATCCGGTTTAAACTCCTGCAGAACGGGCTTTAGCTCCAATAAAATTTGTGCCGTAACTTCATTAAGCGTTTGGCCTGTTTTCATCAGGTCTAAATCGTAGTCTGGCGTTATGTCGAAAAGTTCCAGTACTTGATCCAGCATTTCACGATGTTGTGCCGTTACACAACATTTAGCCTCAAAACGAAAATCGACTGCCAAAGCATGTACTAATGGTGCCATTTTGATAGCTTCGGGTCGAGTTCCGAATACTGTTAATACTTTTATTTTATTCATGTGCGTAATTTCCCAAAAATCTGGCTTTTTATAGTTTAAAACTACGTATTTGATAAATCACATTCCTAATTACCCATGAACCTCAGCCAGCTTCAAGAGCCGATATGGCATCGGAGATGCCTGCCGCGACTGCATGCCCAAATTCAACCAACATACTCTTGAGGTCCAAACGATGATTAAACCGGAAGCAGTATTCCGCAAGATGCCTTGGTAAATGCTTCGCTCCGAGCGTATGGTAACTGCCCCGCAGCGAGTTTTTCACATTTCCTATCGTCGTGTTTACCCAGTTGGTGATGCCTCCGATCGGTTGAGCTGGTATGATGGGTGCCTTTGAGACTCATAGCTTCATGGCATCCATCCCCGTTCACTGTCCTCGTTGCAACTCTGAACACGTATATCGCCATGGGAAGACCCCTGCCGGCCATGTTCGCTATCGTTGCCCCGTCTGTCCGCACGTGTTTCAGCTCACCTACACCTATGAAGCCCGCAAGCCTGGCGTCAAAGACAAGATTGTTGATATGGCGTTCAACGGCTCAGGTGTTCGTGATACTGCTCGCGTCCTCAAGATTGGCATAAACACCGTCATACGCGCCCTAAAAAACTCACCCCAAGGCAAGTAACCTCCGAAAAGGTGGTGCTAGATGACGTGGCGCTTATCTGCGAACTTGATGAGCAATGGGCCTATGTCGGCCATAAACAGCATCGACATTGGCTTTGGTATACCTTTAATACCAAGAGAAAACGAGTCGTGGCCTATACCTTTGGCCCACGCAACGATGAGACATGCCGTCGGTTGCCGAGCCTGCTTTCTCCGTTCCAGATAGGCTTTATCACCAGTGATGACTAGGGAAGCTATGCCAGAGAGGTGCCGAGCGAGATGCATCTGACCGGGAAGATATTCACCCAGCGTATCGAGCGTAACAACCTGACGCTCAGAACGCGCGTCAAGCGATTGGCTCGCAAAACCATCTACTTCTCTCGTTCCATTGAGCTCCATGAGAAAGGAATTGGTGCTTTTATCGAAAGACACCATTTCAACTGATTGGAGGCATTACCAATCAACCAATAGGCTGGCACCGCTCTTGACGTTGCTAACCCACTGCTACTTATCCAAATACCACTGAACGGTTTTGCGAAAAACAGATTCGAAAATCTCCGCAGGCTGCCAAGCAAGCTAACTGCTCATCTTGCTCGCATCGATGGGATTGCGGCGATCATGACCTGGGCGATCCACCACATAGGTGATTTGATCGCGGTAGTCTTTGCCCTCATCCCGGCCCTCTTCCGCAAAGGGAGAGGAGGCCTCAAATTAGGCCAAATGAGGCATAAAGCTCGCTATCGGAGACACTGACAAAGGATTCCAGATTACCTGCATAGGTAAGTTTATCGAAATTGATAACGGTATCTTGGGTATCACGAATGATATGGCGCACCACGGCAGAACCAATAAAGCTCTGCGCCACTGGTAACGAGAATTTTCATACAAATTATGCTCTTGTGAGAAACTGGAGTTCAGTTAGACCCCATAAAGATTATTCAGGATGGCTCTCTGATACGGAAAATCAAGCAAGTGCATGTGATGTGAGCAATCCGGAACAATATAAACAGAATGGGTTTTCAGCTTATTATGCGAACAACAACTGAACGAAAGCTATAGCTACCGCACTGGGTTACAGCCCCCAGCTTGCTGCTTTTCATCATATTGCTCACGCTGTTGGCCATCATGTCCTCCAGCTCTATTATGTTTTTGGTAATGAATATCACAATACGCAATCACAGCATGGCCGTGACATAACTCATCATATAGACCCTATTTTATCATCGATATGATATCCCGTATCCCCAAAAATGCACAGCTAAAATGTACAGATCTAGTTATCACCTGACACCGGCCTCAAACCGGTGTCTTGTTTACGCTACTTTAGTGCGCACTTCCTTCGGTATCAATTTCAGACCCTTTTTGAACATGCTGTAGGGAGTCTGTCCTTCCATCATCCTGCCTTGATGTGGCCGCTGGGTGTTGTAGTGCTCCAGATAGCTACCCAGGTCTGTCTGCATCTGCTCTACCGACTCATACCAGGTCGTTCTCCCCTTGATACGGAAGTGTTCATCCAGCAGTGTGCGATGCAGCCGCTCGATAAAGCCGTTGCTCTGCGGCCTGCGCACCTTGGTGGTTCGGTGCTCAATCCCCTCCAGTTGCAGGAACAGCTCGTAGGGATGGTGGTCAGGGCGCCCACAGAACTCGCGCCCGTTATCCGACAGGATGGTATAGACCCGTGCCTCGTGGATTTCAAAGAATGGCAGCACCGTTTCGTTAAGCACATGGACCGAGGTGATGGGCAGTTTGCTGGTGTAGAGCCGTCCCCAGGCGTGGCGGCTGTAGCAGTCCAGCACGGTTTGCAGATACACCTTGCCTACCCCCTTGAGTGCGCCGACGAA
>NZ_JBFODV010000308.1:0-8804 GCF_040908495.1 Aeromonas sp. R1-1
GACAGCTCTCCAGTTCTCCCCCTTTCACGGTCAGTTCGTCCCATTTACTGAGCAATCCGGCTTGAGCCGCTGGTGCCATCAGCAGTGAAACACTGGCAGCCAGAACGAGCCTCTTTACCCTTACCATACCCATTGAAATGCCCTCACAGCCTGATAGTTGTAACGCTTGTCGAATTCTTCTTGGGACAGACAAAGCACCTTGATGAACTCGACCAGAGAGAGCAGAACCGGGATCCCAGTGGTGCAAGCGGCCAGATAGATCAGACCCCAGCCCCAGTTACCGGCATAGAACTTGTGCAGGCCAATTCCACCACCAAAGAAGACCAACAGGGCCATCAAGACCTTTCGCTTACCTCTATGGTGAACGGTGCCTCCCGCTGGTGCTGGTTGAGTTGAAGCTGGAACCGACGCCTGCTCACGGATAGGCCACGCGGCTACATCGATAGGTGAGGGGAGCACCTCCGCGATCGCTTTAGCCTTCTTCTTAGCGGTGCCCCATGTGTCGATCGCATCAACGAAGGAGCCTGTCAGCGATAGCTCGACAATCCCTTCTTCTAGTGAACTGAAATGGACTGTCACGCGCAATCCGAATGGGTTGATACCGTACTTCCAGGACGCTTCCAGTGTCCCTTTGGCTCGGTCAACAACCTTGATGGTGCCACCCTCTGCTTGCAGGTGAGCGGCTACGTGCTCAAAGACTGTTTCATAGTCGGCATGACTACGTAGAACGAGGTCTGATAACTTGGTTATCGTGGGAGATCCCATGTTTTTGCTCCTTGTTGGTTGAACTACCGATAGTGGTGATTAGCCCCGACAGGTGGTGTCGAGGATTGAAATAAGTGGCGTGAAAATTTGGCTTACATCCGGCTAAGCAGGGTCTTGAGGTCACGTTTGACCAACGCTTGGATCCCAGCAGGGCTGATCACCTCAAGGTGCGGCAGGTACGTTTTGATCACAGGCAGCAGCTGTGCACCATCGAAAACGCGGCTTGCCAGCAAGATGCTGCCGTCCTCCAGCTCTCTGATAAGAGCCTGCTCGGGAAGGATGTTCCTGAGCTTGAATTCGTGGGCTATGGGCGAAGCAGCCTTGATCACGACTTCGTGAGTGGGGATAGCCTCTTGCTCGATGAGGCGTTGAAGAAGGTGCTGCTGTGTCTCGCTTATCGTTGATGGCGTTTCTATCTGCTTGAGGCTGGCAATTCTCGACAAAGGCTCGATAAATGGCGCATCTGCCATCACTCCCGCCAAGTACCAGCGCCCCCGCTTATTGACCAGACGATATGGCTCAAGCTCCTGCTCTGCTTGCTCACCTACCCATGACAGCCTGACGTTGAGCTGTTGGCTGATTGCCTTGGCAAGTGGCTTTAGCCACTGGTGGTGGCTGTCATCTTCATCGAGTTGAAAGCCTGACAGAACGAACACGGGGGACCCATTGGGGTTGAGCCATTGCTTGAGCAGAGCGTCGTGATCTTCCGGGAACAGCGATTTGGCCCCGACTTGCTCGCATAGACGAAGGATGACGGGGGTCGATGCTCTGCCGAAGTAGGATGGTTCCAGCCAATAGGTCTGCCCCTCCCGCTCCAGTGGTAGGTAAGCCAATCTGACGTTCAGGTCTCGCTGGATAGTACGGGCCGAGACGTTGAACTCGGTGGCCAGTTCGGAGATCACCAGCCTCTGCCCATTGTTGAGCTTGGTCAGGATCACGCCGAGGCGCTGGGCTAGGGTGTCGTGTTCTGCCATCCAAGGGATCATCGTAGTCAAAGGTATCCAAGTGTCGCGGTATCGCCCGACAGGGCGTGTCGACCTGGATCTTCACGACAGGAAAGTATTTGGATAAGCAGAGTTGATATAGCGACTGTGGGGTTGGTATCTGGCCCGATTGGTAGCACCAGCTGACGCGAAAATGCTGACACGCGCCACGCCTGATTTCAGGAAGCCATGCCCAGCGGGGGCTGGCGGGGTGGTGTGTTATACCCGTTGGGGATGGTGGATACATCCCCTACTCTGCTCACCTAGATGCCGAGTGAACTAGCGGCAGTTGTACAAAGCTGTCTAATTAAAGCTGCGCTGCGAAAGCTACTGCATTCTCCAGACTTCCGGCGAATAGCATTTTTTCTATACGCTCTTCGTCCTCGTAATGGAAGTCCACGACCTCATATGAATCGTTATCTTCATTTTCAAAGATAACGATGCCTTGTGCGGTTGAACCCTTTATCAACCACGTTTGGTATACCCAGTCCGCAGATAAACCTATCATCCGGTAATTGGCATTCAACATCGCAACATGGGTGTACATTCGACTAGCCCCCTTTTAAAAATGAATTTTTTCAATCTCTTGGCCTTGATTGTGACTGTCTTGCTTACTGATTAACAGACTCAGTCGTGGGTATCAGCCTACCATTCAACCCAATGCCCAGACCACAAAACTCGCCAGCCCACGCAATAACAGGCTGGCGAGAAGGCCCCCGAAGTAACCTCCCTGCATTGGCTTGCTTATCCTGCCCTTTGCAAGCTAATCGACTCCGCTTTGACTGAGCTGGGAGCGATCAACGCTTGCTCCACGCAGTTCGCCACCTGTGCGCTGGTATGGCGCAATCTGCTGGCGTGTAGGTGGGCATATCGCTGACTGGATTGGCTGCTTGAATGGCCCAACTGTGCCTGTACGTCATACAAGGTGCCACCGCTGGAGACAATCAACGCAGCCACCGAATGACGGCAGGTGTGAATACATACTTGCCCCACGATTTGTGCTCGTTTCAGCATCCGGTTAAATGGCTTGGTGACATTGTTCAACGGCTGCCCCGGCTTCTGGCCAGGGAACAGGAAGGGGTTTCCCGCTATCACTGGTGTATCCTGCAAAACCTGCATAGCCATGTGATTCATATGCAGGATCCGGCTCTTGCCGTTCTTGGTGTGCGGGATAAACAGCGTCTGATGCACCATGTCGATGTGCTCCCACTTGGCGAGCCTCAGCTCATCTTTGCGCAGACCCGTCAGCAACAGCAGTTTGACGTACTGCCCTGCATAGCGGTTCTCGTCAGCATCCGCAGCCATGAACAAACGTCGGATCTCAGCCTTATCGAGGAATCGGGTTCGCTGGTTGTTCTCGGGGAGTGTCTTCAGATAGACCAAAGGGTGCTGCTGCAAATATCCCATCCGCACACTCCACGTCAGGATAGCCTTGAGCAGCGTGGTTATGCGGTTGTTAGTCGCTGGCTTGCACTGGCTCATCAGACTGGTTTGCAGCGCTTGCCCTTGCTCCAGATTGATTTCCGATAACAGCCGAGAGCCCAGCGCTGGTTGCAGGTGATCCCGGAACCGCTGCTCGTCGTTCTGCCAGGACCGCTTATGATGCTTGGCATAAGGCAGGTAATGCAGCTGGAACAGCTCATGCAACGTGAGCTCTTGCCGTTTATCCTCCTTCAGTTGCTTGGGGTCGATGCCTTGTGACAGCAGCCGTTTATAGTCCGTGGCAATCTCTCTGGCCGTGTTCAGGTCTACGTCTGGAAAGCGACCTATGGCAATAGCTCGCTTGCGGCCATGCCACAGATACCGCATCAGGAACTTCTTGTTGCCCTCCCCTTTCCCTACCAAGCATTTGAGCCCCGAGATCTGGGTGTCGCTGTATTCGGCCTCTGTGGATTTTGCATTTGCGGGATTGGGTGGCAGCGCCTCAATCGCTTTTTGGGTGAAGCGAAAACGAGATGGGAGATCTGACATAGTGGAACTCCTGTTAACTGGTGTGAGCAGGGGCTGGCATTGCCCCACGAAAAAACAGCACAGGGAGGTCGGATCCCTGTGCCGGTCTGGTGGTACTGATTTATCTGTTGATGGTGATGTTGGCCGCTGATGGTGTACCCACTCACGGCCAACTGCTTTCCGGTCGATATCTGGTCTTGGTCGTCAGTCTGGCGTCACTGTCAGGGTGAATACGTCCATCTGCACGTAGCAGCAAAAGTTAAGCTGCCAGAGCTCAAACCACTCATGCACCTCTGGCAGTGACATTTTCCCCATCAACGAATGGGTGTACTCACCCATGCTGAAATCGAAGTCCAACTCCTTGGCCAACTCGGTACACCAGCCTTGGCCCACATAGGCAAAGTCGGTGACGTAGTGCAGATGCCAGCCGTCATCCCAGCGTTCAAGACGGATCTCGACAGGGTGATAGCCTCCAGTTGTTGCGCTGTAGTCTGGGTCTCGATAGTTGAGGGTCAGGGCTACTGGTGTTGTGCCATCCGGGATCTCATCAGGGAAATCCTCGAACGCCGAGCTGATGGCCTGCTCCAGTAGCGTTTGCAGGTCGTGACTTATCCTCACAGGCAAGCCCGTGATAACGAGGGTAGGTTTCATATTGGATTCTCTTTAACTGAAAGGTAGGTATTCGAGTATTGAAGTGGTGCGGGCTGGCCACGTGGGTTAGTTGGTGGCGCTGATCTCTGGCAACTTGGCCTTGAGGCTGTCAAACCACTCGATATGCTTGCCCGTGATCAGATGGCCGAACCGCACTTCAGGGGCTGCCTTGGTCAATTCCAGATGGCGCAGTACGGCAGCCAAAAATCCCGCGTTATTGCTGCTGCCTTTGAAGTGCCAGATCACCTTGAACAGGCCGGAAGTAAATGCCTTGTCTGGCTGTTGCTCCTTCAGTAGATCTACGACTTGTGCCAAGCCGAACCACTCCTTGGAACACAAGCCCCCGCCGCTGCTTCCGGTCAGACGGATCAACAGCTCAGCCTGCTCGGGCTCATGGCCTATCTCATAACCCACTGTGGTAGTTGAGCCTGGCGAGAGCAAGGTAGCGACACCACTGATCAAGATAACCTTGGCGGGCGGCTCGGGCTTATCGCTGGGCTTGTTCTCGGGCTGGGTATTGGCTTGCTGGTTGACGGCTTGCTTGTTGGTCTTGCTATTCATATTGGGATCCTCGGGTAAATCAGATAATGGATTTCAGGTAGATAGTGGTGCCCAAATCAGGCGAGCTTTGATCTGGCTTGAGAGCGAAGGACAGATGCTGAAATACTGGGAGTGGTGCAGATAGAGCATCGAACGGTGAGCCATAACCAGAGAAGCGATAGGGCTCCCATGCTTCCACTTCTGGGAGAGGCAGCCAGAACACGGCATCTTCTGCACAGTCGATCAGCTTGATAGTTCCCGCAGCTAGCCGCCAGTAGTCGGCGTAGTAACCGTTGTCGTCATCCCGGACTGACTCGCCAGTATGGGATGCTATCGAAATCAATACTTCGGGCGCTTCGCTGTGCAGGGACTTGGCCTTGAGCACAGTCGCCTCTTTGACCACGACCAGCAGCACAGGCTGATTTTCATCTGGCAGGAACTCAGGAACATACATGCCGTTTGTGATGACCTCCTGCATCAGTAAGCTCAGCGTCTGCCAGCTGTAGGCATAGCCCTTTAGCGTCGCGTGGGAAGCGAATTTCCCTTCTTGAATGAACTCATCCATGGCTAACCTCCCTCAGTCCGCTGGCCCAGTGATGTAGCCGATAGTGCCGCCGATGATGGTGCCAGCGACGGCTCCTGGGATTCCTCCCCTGGCACCGATACCCGCTCCGGTGATAGCGCCTTTGATCGCCCCCTTGGTGCTGCCCTTTACCGTGAAATCAATGCTGCCGTCTCTCATTGGCTTGATACTGATTGCGGCTACTTGTTTGCGCAAAATTTGGTGGATAAACATGCTCTGTCCTTTAAATCGTGGTTATGAAAAAGGCCCTGAGCGGTTAGCTCAGGGCCTGATGTTCTGGATGAACATGGTTTTAATATATGTTTCAAAATGTGACGTAAGCGGTTGCGCATTATATGTATTTCACGCACCATGCCCTAGTTAATCATATATATATCAAGGATGGCGAGGGAGGATATGGATGCTAGATTTAAATGAGCATAAGAAAATTGTGGTTCTGATCGATGCAGATAACGCGCAATACTCAAAAATAAAATTCATTCTCAACGAGATATCAACTCATGGGCATATTATCACAAAGCGAGCCTATGGTGATTGGTCTAGCGAACATCTTAAAAACTGGAAAACGACGCTAAACGAATTGGCAATCCAGCCAATACAACAGTTCGCGTATACAACTGGGAAAAATTCAACTGATGCATCGCTAATAATAGATGCAATGGACTTACTATATACAAACCGCTACGATGCGTTTGTTATAATCTCCTCGGACAGTGATTTCACCAAGCTAGCCTCTCGCTTGAGAGAAGCAGAGATGTATGTTTTTGGTGTTGGAGAAAACAAAACCCCGATAGCCTTTAGAAATTCATGTGACAATTTCATTCTTACTGAGAACCTCGGTGACACGGCCATTTCATCACCATCCAATGATGCAGTCAGAAAATCAACTGGCGTTATTCCGCAAGAAATCATAGATATTTTATTTTCTGGCTGGCAACAGTTTAAAGATGATGAGTTAACTTCAGGTCTCGTGGAGTTTGAAAATAATGACAGCGATTGGGCCAACATTGCTGGTGTAGGGAATCTTTTGAAAAGAATAAAACCTGACTATGACTCCAGAACTTATGGGGTGACAAAATTACCAGAGCTAATAGAAAAAACGGGCCTATTTGATCTTGCGAAGTTTAAAGGTAAAGGACGGGTTAACATCATCGCTTACCGGCCAAAAAATCCTAAAAAATGCGCATGAATAGTTTGGAGTTGAGTGCTGGTGCTCGTTTGCTCAGGTGTATAAATACGTATAATATTACTAGGATAAGCTTTTATGGACGATAAATTATTAAGTGAAGCTATTGGAAGAGATGTCATAGAGTATTTATTAGCATTTCAACCCGAAGAGACAACCGTACCTAATTTCTTTGCTGCGAGTGGCGCTGGCTACCTTGAAAACCCAACTAGTGACCTAATGGCACTATTTATGGGCAAGGATAACTATACCAACCCCTGGTTGTTAACATCCCTCCTCAAGATTCTTGGGCATGATATTGATGGCATTGATTTATCATCCTCTGTCGTTTTCAGGGAGGCTAGCACAAGCCAGAAATCTCGCTTGGATATATTTATCAAGCATGATGACTTTATAATCGGCATAGAAAACAAAGTATTTGCTGATACGTATAATCCATTCTCTGATTACAATAACTATTTAGACCAACAAGTTGACAACAATCAAATAGTTTATCGTTGCATATTAAAGCCCGACTCAAATAAGGCGGCAGGTATCGAAGGGTGGGAAACGATTACCTACTCTAAGTTGGTACAGTCGGCTCTGGAGAACTTTGGCCTTGAGATGTTAAAGGATGAATTTAGCAAATGGACTGTGTTCTACCGTGAATTTTTAGAGCACTTGTTGTCATTAAGCGGTTTGGTAGAAGAGGCTGTTATGAAGAAAAAGGATATTCAGTTCGTTGAAGATAACTTTCATGCATTAGTGAAGGTTGAGGAGGCTCTTGCTCTATTTAAGAAACAAACAATCAATGATGTGAAGTCTGTGCTAAGCAACGCCATATCAGACACCAATATTTCCATTTCAACGAACAATTGGGAGTGTAATTATAAAGCGATTCATCTATCGCCTTCGACATGGGAGGGCAGCGGCGTGAGCTTCGTATATTACCCATCGACTGTTGGAAATGGTTTATCTTATTATATAAACGCTTGGATATGTAAAAGTAATTACCCATTGACCGATGAATTACATGCCTCAATAACGCAGGGTAAACGCTATCCCGAACTGGGAGATATGATGAATGCTGATAGTGAAATAAAAATCACAAAAAACACACTGGAAATCAACTACATCGCCTGTCACACGGATAAAGTGAGTGTTCTAGCCGCACTCGAAACTCTCGCGGCATGGATGAGCAAAATTTTGCAGAAGTGATTTTTCTCAGCCCCCTTTCAGCGTGCTAAAATCCTGCGCCGCTTGATGAACCCGATCAACTGCTTTGTGTTTGGCTTAAACTCAAGCCATCAAGCGGCATCTTAGTCTTCTGATTGCCGTACAGACCGGATATCCCCCAGACCACCACTGAGCATATCCGGTCAACTCTGCTGGGTGGTTTTTGACATCAGGCTTACCGCCCACTCTCGCTCTTGCCTGCCATTCCCCTAGTTGCGTCTCTCCGGCCCTCCTCCGGTCTTACCATAGCCAATACACTCAGCGTTAAAGACCGGAACTGCAGACCGGAAACTCTGAGCTGGTCTACCATGCACACCTGCACTGCCACTCGGTACTGGCGGATCTCAATCTCACCAAGCTCTCCAGCCGCAAAGACCGGAGCTGACGACCGGAGAAATGGCCTGTCGTCGCACTCGCCTATCTAGTCATCTTTGTGGTGCCGAGCGCCACGTACATACCTTGGCCACCAAGACCGGATATAGACCGGGACGGCTTATGACACGGTAACTCACAGCCAGAAATGCAAAGAGGCTCCGAAGAGCCTCTTTTTGTATCCACATCTGAACCCGACTCAGCCCAGCAGTAGATAGAGCTGATGCGCCGCCACACCGGCGCACAGGCCGCCGATGGTGTGGGCGACGATGGCGCGGGAGGTGAGGTGGCGATAGCCGAGGGCATCGAGCATGGCGGTGTGGGTGCTCAGGAAGCCGCTCCAGCACATCCCCATGGCGGTAAACACCGCGACCTCGTTACCAGTGATCCACCCCTTGGCGATAAAAGGGGGCACCAGCGACATGGCGGCACCGACCGCACCGAGGGAGGTAGCCGGGAAGGCAACCAGCTCCGGCTGCTGGAAGCCGAACAGCAGGTCAAACAGCCAACTCACCTTGGCGGCCAGCACCGGCAGCAGGGCAACCCCCTGAAACGCTTC
>NZ_JBFODV010000309.1:0-38614 GCF_040908495.1 Aeromonas sp. R1-1
CTAAATAACTGTTCCGAATAGTAGATCACTGGAGGAAGGGAACTCAGCCCAGTTTGTGCGATCTCATTAGTCGCCAAACAAAACAAGCCACACCCAAAGGACTGAGTTGATGCCTATCCTACCACCCCTGCCACGGTCACAACGGCGCCGCATTCACAAAATCATCCATGCCACGCGTGATAAAGGGCATGCTCGTCGCTTGATGGCCATCTTGCTGTTACATGAAGGACGCACGATCACTGATGTTCATCACCTTACCGGCGCTGCGCGCTCGACCATCGGTCGTTGGCTTCGGTGGTATCGAGATGAAGGCATAGATGCGCTAGAAGCCTTACCGGCTGGCCGTGCCCCAGTTTTACCTATCGCCAAGATGGTCACCTTACTGGTGCTGCTCATGCAGTTTTCTCCGCAAGATTTTGGTTATCAGCGCAGCCGTTGGTGTACCGAACTATTGGCTATCAAAATCAATCGGTTAACAGGGCTCAATGTGGCCGCCTCCACACTTCGTCGATGGTTACCTCGTATGGGGATTGTCTGGCGCAGGCCCGTGCCGACCTTGCGGATAAAAGACCCGGCCTATCAGGAGAAAATGGCGAATATCGACGCCGCGCTGGCCCGTTGTGATGCGGATAACCCGGTGTTTTATGAGGATGAAGTCGATATAGACCTCAATCCCAAATTAGGGGCCGACTGGATGTTCAGAGCGCAGCAAAAGCGTGTTGTCACTCCGGGGCAGAATGCCAAGCATTACCTGGCAGGCGTTCTTCATGCAGGCAACGGAAGAGTGCTTTACGTCAGCGGGATAAAGAAAAACTCATCCCTGTTTATCGCCATGCTGGAAAAGCTGCGTCACCACTACCGACGAGCCAAAACCATCACGCTGATCCTCGATAACTACATCATTCACAAAAGCAAACAGACCGAGCGATGGTTGAAGAAGAACCCCAAGTTCTGCCTGGTATTCCAGCCAGTTTACAGTCCTTGGGTTAATCACATCGAACGGCTGTGGCACAAGTTACATGAAACCATCACGCGCAATCATCAATGCAGAGGGATGGCCAACCTGCTGGCTCGAGTGAAACACTTCATGGATACCGTGTCTCCTTTCCCGGGGAATGGCTATGGCACAGCGAAGGTGTAGCACTATTAGGATCAGTTATTTAGTGAAGTACATGATGGTTATTTTTCTATCGATAAAAAAGGGGGATGGGAAGATACCTCTGAAAGTAATGCCAGCGGGCGTGATAACGCGGAGCGTGGTTATAACCTCATAATGAAAAACAAAGAGCGACTATTGAGCTTTTCAAACCCGGTACGCTTTTTGTTTTCGCATTCCGCCCTTAAAGAAGGGTGGGATAACCCCAATGTGTTCCAGATTTGCAGCTTGCGTGAGATGGGTAGTGAACGAGAGCGGCGGCAGACCTTGGGAAGGGGCTTACGCCTGTGTGTTAATCAGGATGGTGAGCGGATCCGGGATGACAGTATCAATATATTGACAGTGGTTGCTAGCGAGGGATATGAAACCTACGCGGAGCAATTGCAGCAAGAAATTGAACAGGAAACCGGGATCAAATTTGGCATTGTTACATCCACTGCATTTGCTCACTTACATATGACGATGGTGAATGGTGCCCATGAAGCGCTTGGGGTCGCAGGCTCTAATGCCCTCTGGGAAACGCTACAAGCGGATGATTATCTTAGCCGTACTGGTAAGGTAAATGATGCTCTTAAGATAGCTCTACGTGATGCTCAGCTCACCTTGGCTCCTGAATATGAACCACTGCGATCTGAAATTGAACATATCTTGAGGAAAAGCGCTGGGCGCTTGCGGATCAGTAATGCCGATGAGCGTGTCGTTATCTCTCCACGACAGGCTGTGTTGACGTCGGAGGCATTCAAACAGTTGTGGTCTCGCATTTCTCAAAAAACACAGTATCGACTGGACTTTGATGAAGAGATGCTGATCGCAGATTGCACAGCTTCATTACGTGCAATGCCGCTTATCACTCGTGCCCAAATACAGTTCAGTAAAGGGGCATTGTCTTATACCCGTGCAGGATTGGATATGCGATCAATGCCAGGGGCAACCAGTAGTCAAGTTGATGATATTGCGCCGGTACTTCCAGATATTCTTGGGGTGCTTCAGGATAAAACAGGGCTTACTCGACGAAGCCTATATCAGATATTGACTGACAGTGGCCGGTTGCGCGATTTTGTAAAAAACCCGCAACAATTTTTGACGGAGGCGATTGGTCGCCTCAATGGTTGTAAGCAACGAGCCGTTGTTGATGGTATCAAATACTACCGATTGCCGGGGGCGGTGTACGCGCAGACACTCTTCACCGATAAAGAACTGACTGGGTATACAAAAAATTTATTCAATGCCGCAGCAGGAAAATCAGTGTACGAGCAAGTACCACTGGATTCACAAGGGATTGAGCGAGAGTTTGTTCAACATCTTGAGCAGCAAGATGAAGTGAAGCTTTACGCAAAGTTGCCTGGCTGGTTCAAAATCCCGACCCCGTTGGGGAGTTACAATCCTGACTGGGCGCTGGTTATTGAGCGGGATGGGGTTGAGCAGGTGTATTTTGTGGTAGAAACCAAAGGCACCCGTAACTTGGATGAGTTGCGTTTAACCGAGAAGGCTAAGATTACCTGCGGTGAGGCTCATTTTGCAGCTCTCAAAGCTGGGTATTCAGATCCTGCGCATTACTTGGAAGCAATGAGTGTAGCGCAGGTGATGGCTAGCGTAGATGATCTGATGACGGGGGGGGCTGGTTAGCCACCGCCTTTATTGATGCGCTTCTGTTGAGAAGCGCATTGTATTTGGATCCTTGCCAAGGGGGTTCTATGAAATTAGGGGAGGCTAGTAGTAGCAAACCCTCGCTGGTAACGATCGAGGGCAAGGATTCCCTGGCTGCAGCGCAATAATCCTCGCAAGTAAGAGAAACTGTGGGAATCATCTATGGGACGGGTGTCATTCAGATGTGCCGCTTGGCTGTGTGCGCCTGCCCAATCAGTCAACTGAATAGTAGTCGCCAAGCGGCGGCGCTACCCTACCCAAGCTGGTGATGGGATGCAAACCTAACAATCATCAATATCTCTTTTTGATTGTTCATTTTTTTATTTTGATTCTCTGTGGGCGGTCAGGTGATACTTTGATGGTGCTCTTCCTGGACCCGTAGCCACTTTTGCTGTTCAGCGTTATTACCTTGCTGTTCCCAAAATCCACATATCATCCCTGCCAGCTCGGCAGCCAAGGCATGGTCACCATCGCGGCGGCTTACCAAATAATGGGATAGCCAGTTTTGATACTGTTTCAGGCTCATTTCTACGCTCTCAAATAGGTGGCGGATGCCAGGCAGGTATCCATTTCCCCAGGGTACACTGCTCTTCCCCCGCCATCCGCCATAAAAAGTTGGGTGCTTGCAGGCATGGCCTAAGCACCCACCACTATGATACAGCTTCTGCCCCTACGTCCCAATACTGCCGCGACACCGAACAAGCTCACATCAATGCGTTGTTGCAGGAAGCTATTGGGGGTTTAAGTCCAATGGAACGAAAACGTACTAAGGTAAGTAAGTAATTCCATTGTATACTTTCAAAGCACTTACTCTATTTCACTAATGAAACGGGATTTCTGCTGAAACCTAAGATCACCCCAAGGCATCATTCTCTGCTTAGGATAAGACACGTACAACCAACGCTTCGCTCTCGTCACCGCGACAAAAGCGTTATTCCGTTCCTCGTCAAGCTCTTTGACCGTCCTAGCCCTGTAATCAGGAAAAACCCCTTCGCACATCCCTATCAAAAATACAATATCCTTTTCTAAACCTTTCATCGTATGCACAGTACTTAGGGTTAGGCCTTCATCTATACTACTTTCAGAAAGTTGGCCTAATGCCAATGCATTTCTAAATGCAACCAATGAATCACCTAAGCCTTTACGCTTGAATCGGGTCCACGTACTACTAAACTCTTTAAGCTCTTCAATACTCAGTTTAACGTCTTCTATTTTATCATCCGAAACACCGTTATGGTTTTCAACCAACGATGTAAGAAGTTCATCAAAATCCTTTACTAGTTTGGGGATTTTAGGGTTTTCAATATCTAAGTTGTCAATAGCAACAAGAAGTTTTTCGAATATCGTAGAGTACTCATCTAATGCTGATGAAATTTGAGATGCCATTTCCCGCAATACATTCGTTGTCCAGTTGGCTGGCTCAGAGATACTCAGTACTTGGCATAACTTTTTCCCATCTACCCAATCTTTAGAATTCAACTTCACCCTAATGGCATAGTCTAAGACCTTTCCGAATCTAGTTGACGGCTCAAGCTGCCTTTCTCCTTTTCTCAAAGAGTAAGGTATCGAATTATCTTCAAGGCATTTTTCAAGCTTGCCAAAAACAAATCGATTGCGGCCAATCACTACCATATTACCTAATGATATTTTTCCTTCAATATCATCGTGAATTTTTAATGCCAAAAGATTCTTTATCGTGGCAACAACCGCAGTAGCTTCATCCTCTTCAGAATTATATTCTGAAATGCTAACTCCACCCTCTAAGGCATAATCAATCTCTGCTTGTGAGCCTGGCCGCAACTTGTTTGCCGCACGAATAACCGACTTAGTACTGCGATAGTTTTCCTTCAGCTCAAACTTTTGAGGCATAAAATCGTTAATGAAACTTGAGCAGAAGTAGTCTTTTGATGACCCATTAAACCCATAAATCATTTGATTAGGGTCTCCTACCATCAGAATGCTTTTTATCACATCACCGCAAAGCACCTTGATAAACTCATACTGTGCTTTATTAAGATCTTGGGCTTCATCAACACAAACATGTTTATACTGTGAGCGGTATATTTTTGCGATCCAGTCGTACGTGAGCAGTATTCGATGGGCGTACACTAAAATATCGTCATAATCGATACCCCCACTATTTAGTAGTGCAGCTTGATAGTCCTGATATATTTTCCAAATATTATTGTTTTGATATAGCTCAATGACTTCCAGCTCTGTAAGCAGCTCCCTTTTTATTTTCGAAAATATATCCATATAGGATTGAAGATTTCTTTCCCTGTTTTTTAGTTCCTTTGAATCGGTAATTGCTAGATATTCATCTATATTAGTGCCATCTTCACGTAAAGATTGTATAAAGACTTCCATTCGGTCTTTATCTCTATCATATATATGCAACTCCGATGGCAAACCAACGGTATGGCCATATTTCTCCAAAACACGCTGTGCGACCGAATGGATTGTGGCGATCCAAGTTCTGTTTTCTACTTGTTCGAAGTCGATTAAACGCTCACTCATTTCTTCTGCAGCTTTATTCGTGAAGGTGAGTGCGATAACACCGTCTTTTTTTGTTTTCTCCAAAATATATCGAACACGCTCTGTTAACACTCGCGTTTTACCAGAACCTGCTGATGCAAGTACTTGAATGGCTGTATCCATAGGAGCCTCAACGATCTGGCGCTGAGCATTTGATAGATTCATATCAGACTCCTGACTCAATTTGTTTGAATAGTTCAATTATCTTTTTAGGAAAGTTTTCTTTAGGCAGCTTAATCAGATTGTCAGTAATTGCTTTTGCATAAAGTGGCTTACTTGAATCTAGAATGTCGAGGATAGCTCTAACTCGCCCTTCATGACCAGTGTAATCTCTATTTACATCTTCAAAAATAGGTTGCTTGCAAGTGTCACAACTTGGATTATTTGTTTTAATTCGTTTTAAAAATGTACCTTCTCTTTTTTCAATCCACTTATCTAGTGCATCATCACCAGCTATTTCCTGAATAGTTTTTTCTATGATATCTTTATAGCCTTGATCTAATAAGTAGCCCTCAAAATCAGTATCTTCAAGTATGGTGATATTTCGAGCACTCTCGATATCAGTAGGCCCAAACACTTTTTCATAATTCTTCTTGAGATCTTTAACAGTTTGTTTTTCACCATCACTAAAGATGAAGACTGGTATATTGAGATCTCTTGCCAGAATAAGAAACGGACGATACTTAGCTCCTGAACCATTAACACCCACGAAATTTATACCGAGTGAAAAGGGATGCTTTCCAGTGTAGGATTCAAACAGTTCCGGCAAGGCTTGCTCTTCTGTTTCTCCTTCCGATAAGACTATTGCTTTTGAAAACAATATCTCACCACGAGAATGCACCACCTCTCTTTTCAATTTTCTTAGATCATCGTCTTCAAACTCACTTCTTAACTGATATATCTGAACTGAATTATCGGACTTGCTTAGGGACTTTATTTCATGCAAATCTGCCAAGCCAGCAATATAAGGGGAGTGAGTACTAATAATCACTTGCCCTGGTACATCGATGAGTTGCCTATATAGTGTCCTCTGGGCATTCGGATGCAGGTGTGCTTCAGGTTCTTCGGCGGCCATAATTGGGAAAAATGGCTCAGCTTCCTTTTCGTGATTCTTGGCCAAGAGTTCGGTAAAAGCTTTTACGGTCAACATGGATGCCCAACTACGCGTACCCATACCATGATATTCCATCGAAAATGAGCTCTTATCTGACTCACCGAAATTTACACTAAACCTCTTCGACAGGTCACGAATTTTCTTTGGAAACGGGGTAAGTTCAGTTTGGCCAGTTCCTTCAAATGATTGATTTAAATGGTCTAGATGGGCCTTCAATCGCTTAAGTGGTTCGCTCTTCTCGATAGCTTCTTTATTGACTGCGGCCACCATTCGTTCCAGTTCCGCAACATCTTTATCGTCGTACTCAATACTTGATAGCACACGCCCCACGAATGAAGACTTCTCTTTCAATTCATTATGAATATCTCTTTGTGCATCAATTGGAATAAAAGGCACAGACTCAAATCGCTTACTCAATCTGTTCTTATTGTTAATCCGAACATCTTGCCATCCTACACGGTCTGGCCACGCATCCAAATGAAATCGATCAAGAGTGTAGCCGCCCTTCACTCGATCTGGTTTAGCGACAGTTCGTATAGCTACAAATTGACTTCCATCAGGCTCTGACTGAATTCTATCGCCAAATACCTGCTGCCAACTCTCTGAAAACTCTTTCGCTCTAGTACCATCGCAGACAGCGATAAAACGAAGGTCGACTGTGATAACTTCTTGGCGCTTTTCATCTTCGCCTATATGAAAATCTTCATCAGATAAGTAACGCGAGTAGTCGCCCATGGCTAATTGCAACGCCTTTATTACTGACGTTTTTCCAGCATTATTTTGCCCTAATAAAACGGTTACTCTTTGCAGAGTTATCTCAATATTTGATATTCCTCTAAATCCGGATATACGAACTGTATCTATCTGAATACTCATTATCTCAACCCTGTTTATTATTAATAATTTTGTAAACCGTAGAGCGACCAATGTTTAACTTTCTGGCAATTTCTGTAGCCCCAAGACCTTGCTCACGAAGGGAAAATACTTCTTTTTTGTTAACCGTAGGTTTTCGACCAAATTTAATTCCTTTGGCCTTTGCTTCTACACGGCCTTCATTTGTTCGCTCAAGTATCCTCTGACGCTCAGCTTGGGCGACCGCTGACAAAATAGTAACCACCATCTTCCCCATCACCCCTTCAGTGCTGATCCCATCATCGAGGAACCGGATGGATACACCCATTTTATCAAATTCCTTGATGAGCTGGATCATGTCAGCTGTATCACGGCCCATTCGGTCAAGTTTCTTCACCAAGATAACATCGCCTTCTTCCACTTTAAGCTGGAGCATCTGGAGACCTTCGCGATTTGCATGGCTTCCTGATTCCTTGTCAGTGAAAATTCGGTTGGTACGGACACCTTCGCCCTGAAGAGCCTTAACCTGTATATCAAGTGACGGTTGACTGGTGGAGACTCGAGCATATCCGAAGAGTCTCATAGCGACTTTGTCTCCCAAATAAATTAGTAGACCTTGTGTCTAATCAGTAGTTGATTATTGACTTAACAGACAGTTTATGATGTTAACTTTATTGTGTCCACAATGTTATAAATTAATAGACACTAAAAATGTCTCGCATTTTTGGCAGCCTTGCTTGGGGGATACATGCCCGTCGATTTTCTAACCTCGGAACAGAAAGCCTGCGATAGACAATTCTCTGCCGAACCGAATGAAGTGCAATTGGCCCGTTACTTTCATCTGGATGAAGCCGACCAGGCTTTTATCAATCATCGGCACGGCAATCAGAACTGTTTTGGTGTTGCTTTGCAGTTAGGCTGCGTGCGATTTCTAGGGACCTTCATATCCAACCTGCAACATGTTCCGGTCATACAGTGCAGGCTTCCGAGCTGATCCGCTCGCTACTGAAAAGTGACCGGCCTTCCAGCCTGGCACAAGCCATCATTGAAGTGGACCGTATCAATAAGACACTTTACTTGCTGAACTACGTAGATATATATAGGGCGTTACTACGACAAGCAAAGACGCTGGTCGGACTACGGCCCCGATAACGGGTTGCGGTTCGGGATACTGTAGCTGAGCGACAAGTCATCTACACTGAGCCCTGCGGTTTGTCCCCAGAACCGTCCGAGAACTGATTGAGGACGATGATTGCCAACGCCGTGCGGGGCTTTTTCCTTGGTTATCGGCCTACGGCCAGAAGGGGGATGTAAACCAAGCTGTGATAGCAGTCTTCTGCTCGTGATCCAGAACCCCCGCAGCGTCGATCATGTCGAACTGGTAATCGTTGCTTCCCAGCCAAACACCCGCTGCGAACCGGCACATAATCGCCTGTCCGTGAGATGCTGTGGCGAGATAACTATCGACCATGGGTAGGCTCAACTCGTGCTTTTCAAAGTCCCAAAGGAGTGAGAGATATGGGGCATTCTTCATCAGCCAGCTTTCAAAGCGATCTTGAGCTGGGGCACGAGACAGGATGTTTCTCTCTTCCATCTCCCGCCGAATGGCTAAGGCGGCCTCTTTGGCGGCTGGGCAGTCAGACAAAACAGTCTGAACCCAGTCCCAGTTCTTTCCTTGGGCGCACTCCAGATCTTCCAACGCGAGGCAGGCAGCAGCACAGGCAATGTCACTTCCGCCAAACCCATCCATAACAAGGCGGATCTCTTCTTTCAGAGCTTCCATATCCATCATTTTTCCTTAACTAACTCAGTCTGCCTTCATGCGCTCTTGCACGATAGCCAGTTCATAACCGCTAATTTTCCCTGCCCCTCTACGGTTGTCTGGGCAGGGGGGGAGTTATCTCCTGACCCCGCAATACACCGCGCAGAAGCCATTCATTCAGCTCACCTACGTGGATGCCCAACACCTGGGCGGCCAGCTCTCGACTGTAACTCTGCTTGAGCAGGGCGCTATCCCTCAACTCGTCGTATGTACCGGCCTGCATCGCCAGCAGGACACGGCGGGCAAGTAACTCGGCAGCATCGCCGAAGCGCTGTTCGGTGAAGGTTACGCGCTGGCCCATGTGGGTGGCTACCCAATGCCCTTTTGCATTTCGGGCTAACCCGTTCATCATTTTTCCTCGATCAGTTGGTGAAGTACCGCTAGCACTCGCGCACCACTAAATAAGTTCGTGTTGCTCAATGTGATCTAGAGCCTGGCGCGCAACAGCCTCGAACACGCGAAATGCCTCATCCCAAGTCAACGCATCCCCATACACCATCGGCTTCACGAACGCCTCATAACGATCTTTGTATAGGGGGTCACCAGCAATCACATCCAGGCCAAACCGCATCACACCGATAGGATCTGCTGCAAACTCGGGGTGTTGGGGACCATAGCGATCACGATCCATCTTCATCCCTTCAGCTATCAGCCCTGCCAGTTCGGCCAAATCAAAGGTGGTACTTTGTTGCAGGCGATAAGTGTCATAAATGTGGCGAACCAACGACTCATCATCCAATCGTTCTGGGTCATGCTTGACGCTGGCTGTTCTGCGCAGCATCGACAACACTTTCTCGGCTTGGGTGGAGATCAGGGGAACCGTGTTGAAGGCTGGCACTTCAGGTCCTTGCTGCATCGCTTCATTGTGCAGCGAACAAATGGGCATGGGGTTATGGCCTGCAAGCAGATCAGTCTCAATGAGTTCGAGCTTGATGAAAGGCCGAAGGCAGGGGGCCTTGCTGAAGGCCTGTGGGTATCTCACCGGCATTTCAATGTACCTGTGCTCATCCCGACAAGTGACCTCAGCCTTCTCTACTTGGAAAACGCCAGTCGCATTGAGCTCTTCAATCAAACCATCTCTGATGGCTTTGCGATGGCGCTTCATCGCGCTTCGAGATTCATCTTTAGCACTATCGTTAACAGATAACTTGATGTCGACATCTTCAGACATGCGCTGAAGCTTGACGTCAGCTTTGGCTAATGCGGTCCCGCCTGCAAACACCATGGTGTGGTGCTGGCAAGAATGACTTGCAAGCAGTTTGAGCAGCTGGACGACGTAGTAGTCCTTTTCTGCTATCGCAGGGTTATCGATCCCGAAGTAGTCAGAAACGTCGGCGAAAATCGAAGAGTCTTTAGGCTGCATTGAACACTCGGCTTCCTATTTTCAGCTTTCTGGAAAAACGCTTTTTAGGCTTAACTTCCATAAAGGCGGGAATCTGAGTGGATTTCCCCGCGGCATAAGCTGCGGTCAGGCCCTTCAGTTCGTAAGGCACCTTCAGGCGGTCAAGCGTAGCAATGAGTACGGCGTCTGGACCACCAGGGGAGGCGATCATCAAGCGACTATTGATCCGGTTACGCCGTGCCTTTGCATACACGCCGTAGCCGACCTTCAGAAGCAGACCCTTTTCACACATTTGGCGTAAGGCTCTGCCTATTTGGTCATAACCGCCCAAGTCATCGAAATCCTCACGGAGAAACACATCTCGCTTAGATCGTTTGATTCGTGCTTCAACACGGTCTGCAATGGTCATCATGAGTCCTCCTTTCTACATCTACCCCAATTATACAAAAATACGACACTTTTGCATGCAAAAACACGACATCATTACCACGGCGGCATGTCGTATTTTTGTCTCATCTCCCTCTTTTATCCACTGGGTCAAATACTAGCCCTAGCACAACGTCTATATCCCAGACTCCGTGCATTAAAGCCCACATCGCTCATGTCGGCGCTCGTCAACGTGTGGGCAGTTTTGGCACTGATGCCGGGGCTGTGCTGATGGAGAGAATAAAGCGCGGGGCGAAAGCCCCACTGAACACTCACGGAAAACTTAGATGGTGTAGGGGAGGGAGAGTTATCCACAAATTCGGTGCAAAAGTGACCCCATTAGCTGTGCATGAATTCGGCACGGGGGAGGCAACTGCCGCGCTATCGCTTGCCTGCTGGCTTGTTCGTCGCAGCGAAACGATGCCGCGCCTCAAAGCCCAGCCGCTACTTGCCGCTATCTGCTCAGAATTGTGATCTCAATCAATTTAACCATCCCATTGGTGCGGTGTGGTGTTTATACACGGATATACCCAGCTCGTAATAACAGGCATACCCGTTGTGCAAAAAGAAAACCCCCTGCGCTAACAGGGGGTAGCACGTAAACCCGTTCCAGGAGTAAACATGACCACTCACAGTAACAAAAAGCGGGGGATACGTCTAATGGACGTTCCTCACATGCCCGCCGAACAGGCCATCATATTGCTCATGAAAAAAGCGGCATGGGTCAGGGAGGCAATGGCAAAACACTGTTATCGCCAGATATCACAGCAGAGATAATGTGAAATAAAAAATAGGCGGGATGCCCGCCTATTACATTTATTTTCTTATTAAGGTGAAAATGATTTAACCGCCCCAGCGGTATGGTATAATTGTTTTGTGGTACGGGATTGGCCTGGACCCAAAAAACAGGATTGCCTGTATGTTCACTGAAAGAGAAAAACGGATTATCGCGCTGGCGCACAGCATTATTGCTCGCCGCTTCACTCGGCTGGACTCACTGAACAGCCCCGAGATGGTGGTCGAGTATCTGAAAACCCGCTTCGCCACACTGGAACATGAAACCTTTGCCATGATCCTGTTGGACAATCAGCACCGCGTTATCAACGCCGTTGACCTTAGCCACGGCACGATTGATTCCGCCGCCGTGTATCCGCGTGAAGTCGTCAAAACCGCACTGAAACATAACGCCGCTGCCGTGATACTGGCTCACAATCATCCGTCCGGTGTCGCAGAGCCAAGCCGTGCAGATCGCCAAATCACCGAGCGACTGCAAGCCGCGCTGGATCTCGTTGATATTCGGGTGCTGGATCATATTGTGGTCGCCGGTGAAAACAGCATGTCATTTGCAGAGCGGGGATTAATTTAAACACTGCGCCGCCCCGTCAGGGGCGGCTGGAGCCTTATCATGTCTGAACATAAAGCTATCTACGATGTCACTGGCCTGGATTGTTCTATCGAGGAATTCAAAATGCGGCCCTGTGTCCGACACCGCTATTCGCCTGAATTTGTGCAGCCTACGCCGGATGAAATCAAGTTTGTCCGTACTGCCTTGTTAGGCTGGCCACAAACCAAGCTAGGGGCGTTTTTGGGCTATCCCATCGATCCAAAAGGTTGCCCGACAGTCAGGCGCTGGGAGCGGCCTGTTGATGCAAACAATCATCGCGCTATTGAATACAACGCCTGGCGGCGCATCTTGCTGGCGGCGGGCGTGATTGAGGGGGGGGAGGATCTACAGATCGCCGACCGTTATCTCGAGTTTATTGGGTAAACGACCATGGTGACATTCGACTATCGGAGCGGCGTTTTGGAAGCTGCTGATACCAAGACTGGGTATGAATGGTGTTGGTTTAAAGGGGACTCGGAGATAACGAGGAGTATTGAGGGGGAACTGGCCGGTTCGCTCAGTGTGCCCCCCGATGCGTCGGTTGTGGCCGTTAAAATAATCATTCGTGGTGACGCCAAGCGTTAGCATTACCTGGAAGGGTCAATACAGGCATCTGGCCTGCCACTTGGCAGGCCAGAGAGAGTAAAGACTGGGCTTTGAGGCGGGGCATCTTTTCGCTGCAACGAACAAGCCAGCAGGCAAGCGCAGCGCGGCAGCCACCTGTTGTGGTTAACATTGGCTTCTAACATGTGCGCATGTTCTCTTGATGCGAACCTTATTGTATTCAGATACGAGACGCATAGCGCGATCTCTCTGATTCAGGTAAATGAGCTCAATAATAATTAAAGGGATCAAACAGATGAAAAAGGCCGCTGTGCTCTGTTCTTTAACTTGTATCAAGGGGCCTGTGATAATCAAGTATAAATATAGTGCGCAGGTAAAGAAAAACGTTATAAAACAACATAGCGACATCATCATTTGATAATTCACTGCTGCGAGGTTGTGCCTATTCGTCTTGATGTATTTAGCAAGTTTCAATTTATTATATCTGAAGGCTTTTTTTACCTTGTGTTTGAAAAACAAGAAGGCGCGAGAAACAATCCAGGCAAAGAATAATGGGAAGCCCATGTTAAACCACCAGGAGGGACTACTGAAATTTATAGCTATTTCATTCATGCATAATATCTCTATGTCGGTGCAATGCTGAGTTTTTTGAATCGTTAGATTAGCAGGATCAACGTTGCAACTCGAATAGTCGAAAACGAACAAGGGGATGGGCATGACCGCAAGCGGTCGCGCTGTCATGCTACGCATCGAGCCAGCGAAAAGATGCTGTCTCGCCCCTTCGGGTTTCCATCGCTCATGCCTACGCCTCTGCGAGGCTGCGCACTCCGTTTGCCGCGCCCGTGGCCAACGCCATTGCTATGCCTTGCCCCTCTAAGCCCTTCACCGCCAGGCAAACTAACACGCCGGTCGCCGCTGCCAGTGTGCGCTTCGCCATCTCCTCACCCGTTCGCACTCACTGCGTTCGCTTGCGCTGCGGCTTGCGGGGATGCACTGGCATCGTCTCCCTTGTCGCGTGTTGTTTCCCTTTCTTGCGGCGAAGAACTCAGAGAGGCAAATCACATCAAGCAACGCAGTAAAGAGCCACGGGCGCTGAAAACCTAGAGCGCGGCTCGGAATCTAGAGACGCAAATGGGTTTAAAGACCCGGCAACCAGCAGAGAGAGGCAATCATGAGCGCAACTATCATCACCATGGAAGATTTCAAAGCAGCCGCCGCACAGGCCCAGCAGGCCGCCCAGTTTGTCCGCCGCCCTGTCACGGTGACCGTACATTGGTCAGAGTCCGGCGCGTGGCAAAAGGAGCAGGTCGTGGCTTATGCCGATTTTGAAAAAAACGCCTTTGCCGTGGCCCTCGAACATGCTGGCCGTGGGTACCTCAAAACCAAGGTCACCGTAACGTTTGATGATGGCGAGATCTACCAGTGCCGGATTGATCTGGCTGCGCATGATGAGCTCGGATTTGCCGATCATTGCCTGTCTATGCTGGCGTTTTATGACACCGAAGAGGGCCGCGATTATTACGTGGCCACCGCCAGCGAAGATCTGATCGCCTTTGTGCAGGGTATTGATTTGGGCTGTAGTGCTGCTGACCATGTCGAGCGCCGCGCCCACGCGAGCGACGTGGAAGCCGCAGCCCGCCTGGCCATTGAGGAACAACGCCGCATCGAGGCCACCGCCCAGGAAACCACCGCCAATAATGCCTACGCCGCCGAACTGGCCCGTTTGCAAGCCGGTGCCCCTGAATATGCCCATTTAACCCCGCTTGGCGAGCAAGATCGCGGCGGGGTACCCGCTGCAAAGAACGTGCGCCGCGACCTGAAAAATACCTTCCCAGGCATCAAGTTTTCAGTGAAAAGCAGCTATGACACCATCACCGTCTCTTGGCAGGATGGCCCGACCCACCAAGAGGTTGAGGCGGTGATCGAAAAGTACGAAAACGGCAAATTCGACGGCATGACCGATTGTTTCAACTTCGACACCACCCCGTTTAATGCGGTGTTCGGCGGCTGCCGTTATACCTTCATCAAGCGCGAGCACAGCGACGAATTGATGGCAGTAGCAACCCGCTATCTCGAGCAGCGCAGCGGCGAGCGAGTGACCGGCGATGCAAACCAGCTCATTTGGGGGGAGTGGGCGCAATGTCTGCTGACGCGTGAAGCGAACAAGGTAACCCTGGTGGGCGGGGTATGGTACCGCAAGGGGGAGCCCATTGTCTGGCAGGAGGCCCCGCAGGCGCTGGCCGTTGTGGCACCGGTGGCCGCTGTTAAACCCAAGTTTACCGCGAAGCCGGTGGGGGCACTCTGGAACGTCACTATCGAGCAGGGCGAGCAGCGCCACCAGTTCGACTACATCGCCGCTGACAGCATGGGTAAAGCCTGCCGGATTGCCTGGGCGATGCTGACGCAGCCAACCCCGCCAGAGGATGATCCCGACGGTGGCCAGCCTGTGCCGGTGGCTCCGATAACAGAACTCATCACGCAGACAGCGCAGGGGGCCGAGGCCCCCACCCTTACCCGAGCCGATACCCTGGGCAAGTATGCCGACCGCGTCGACGCCAAGCGCGAGCGCCTGCAGGTGCGGGCGATCAACGCCAGCCGCGCCAGTGAGGCCCGTTTCAACCACGGCATGGGGATCCTGAGCTACATCGTCCCAGGGCAACCCATCTTGATGGGGCATCACAGCGAGCGCCGCCACCGCCGTGATCTCGAAAAAGTAGATCGCAACATGGGGGCATCAGTTGCCCTCGATAAAAAATCCCAGTACCTGAGCGCCCGCGCCGAGGTGGTAGGCAGTGGCGGCATTGCCAGTGATAACCCCGAGGCGCTCGAGCTGTTGCGGGCCAGGTTGGCACAGCGTGAGACCAAGCAGCAGGCGATGAAAGACGCCAACAAGGCCCAGCGTGGCAGCTTCAAAACCTGGCAGCTGAGCAACCACGGGGCTGAGATCCGCCGCTTGCGCCAGCGTATCGAGCAGGTCGACGCGCTGCACCGCGCCGCCCCCATCGAGCAGGCGGGCCAGGGCTGGCGCATGTTCGAGGATGATGGACGCATCCAAATCAGCTTTGATGGCAAGCCAGCGGCAGAGCTGCGCCAGTTGTGCAAGGGGGCCGGGTTCGTCTGGTCGCCTAGCCGGTGTGCATGGGTGCGCAAAGTGACCGTGCGGGCCGTTAATGAGGCTCGCCGATTAGCTCGCGCATTGCCTGCTGAAGGTTAAACCCATCTCATCCTGGCCCCGGCTTGTCGGGGCTTTCCCCTCTAGATAAGGCTGGGCGCTCGCGCCCGCTCTTTGTTGCTGCCGGGTGACTACCGTTGGTTCTGCCCCCTGGTGCATCCTGGCACGTTGCGGGGCGGCCCTTTTTATATTCCATGACATGGTGACGCCGGGGAACCCTGCTGCCCTCTGCCATCGTGCAATGCCCCGCATTGCGGGACGCAAACAGCCTTCAAGCGGCTTTCGCGGCATATCCTCGCCGCGAAAAGCATACGGCTGCGGTATTCCACGTCCGCTTGACCCGCTGCGATGCATTGCGTGTTGGCCTCGGGCAGCAGGGAATGGCAACCATCCCGGAGACCTCCTGCCGCCCTTCTATGACGAGGCCAATACCATGTCACGATTCATGTTGGGTGATAGCGTTCAGATCATGTCTACGTTTCCAGATGCCGCAGTGGACTTCATTTTGACCGATCCGCCGTACCTGGTCGGATTTAAAGACCGCTCCGGGCGATCGATTGCCAATGACGTTAATGATGAATGGGTGCTGCCTGCCTTTACGCAGATGTATCGGGTGTTAAAGCCCCACTCGCTGGCGGTGAGTTTCTACGGCTGGAACCGGGTCGATACCTTTATGGCCGCCTGGAAGCAGGCCGGGTTTCGGGTTGTCGGTCATCTGGTGTTCACCAAGTCCTATGCGTCCAAGGCGGCCTTTGTCGGCTATCGCCATGAATGCGCTTACCTGCTCGCCAAAGGCCGTCCCCAGGTGCCCGCGCAGCCGTTGCCGGATGTGATGCCCTGGGCCTACTCAGGTAATCGACACCATCCCACCGAGAAGCCGGTGAGCGCGTTGCAGCCCCTGATAGAGTCATTTACCCGTCCGGGTGACATTGTGCTCGACCCGTTCGCAGGCTCCGGCTCTACGTGTGTGGCGGCGGCCAAGTGTGGGCGGCGCTATATAGGGATCGAGTTGCTGCCGCATTATCACCAGGCAGGGTTAAATCGACTGAATCTGGCCAATGGACTGCGGGCCGCATAGGGGAGGGGAAGAAGATGCGAGAACTTGAAACACGGTTAGGCGACATGGCAAAGCAAGCCCTTGAACTGCTCAAGACCATGGAGGCGGTCAGAATGGAGGCCAACGAGGCAAGGCTGGCAGGGACAGGCGTCGAGCCCGTTGAGCGGTTGTTGCTCCACCTGATCATCGAGGAAGAGGGGGCCGTGCGGTCGGTAGCGAGAAATCTGGCAACCTGGCAGCACTTGACCTGTCATCAACCCGAGTCAGTCGAATGACATCGATTTACCCAAGCCTCAGCCTTCGGCTGCGGCTTGGCCGCCTTACAGGCGGTTAGGCTCCGGGGGCTGTTCCTTCAATATCACTTTTTAAGCCTAGTGCTTGCTCGATGGTGTGACCGGGTGAATCATCCTGGTCTGCTGGGTCTGCTGGGTCTGCTGGGTCTGCTGGGTCTGCTGGGTCTGCTGGGTCTGCTGGGTCTGCTGGGTCTGCTGGGTCTGCTGGGTCTGCTGGGTCTGCTGGGTCTGCTGGGTCTGCTGGGTCTGCTGGGTCTGCTGGGTCTGCTGGGTCTGCTGGGTCTGCTGGGTCTGCTGGGTCTGCTGGGTCTGCTGGGTCTGCTGGGTCTGCTGGGTCTGCTGGGTCTGCTGGGTCTGCTGGGTCTGCTGGGTCTGCTGGGTCTGCTGGGTCTGCTGGGTCTGCTGGGTCTGCTGGGTCTGCTGGGTCTGCTGGGTCTGCTGGGTCTGCTGGGTCTGCTGGGTCTGCTGGGTCTGCTGGGTCTGCTGGGTCTGCTGGGTCTGCTGGGTCTGCTGGGTCTGCTGGGTCTGCTGGGTCTGCTGGGTCTGCTGGGTCTGCTGGGTCTGCTGGGTCTGCTGGGTCTGCTGGGTCTGCTGGGTCTGCTGGGTCTGCTCTCCCCTTATCAATCAAATGCCGTTTTTGATGGTTCAATTTTACAAAATGACTTGGACATGACCGCGAGCGGTCGCGCTGTCATGCTGAGCATCGAGTCGGCGAACTGATGCCGTCTCGCCCCTTCGGGTTTCCATCGCTCATGCCTACGCCTCTGCGAGGCTGCGCGCTCCGCTTGCCGCACCCGTGGCCAGCTTCATCGCTCTGCCTTGCCCCTCTAAGCCCTTCACCGCCAGGCAAACTAACACGCCGGTCGCCGCTGCCAGTGTTCGCTTCGCCATCTCCTCACCCGTTCGCACTCTCTTCGTTCGCTTGCGCTGCGGCTTGCGGGGATGCACAGGCATCGTCTCCCTTGTCGCGTGTTGTTTCCCTTTCTTGCGGCGAAGAACTCAGAGAGGCAAATCAAATCAAGCAACGCAGTAAAGAGCCACGGGCGCTGAAAACCTAGAGCGCAGCTCAGAATCTAGAAAGGCAAATTTCACAAAGAAAAGGAATAACCATGAACAGCATCGAGCAAATTAATAGTGAAAATGGAATGGCGAGCCAATGGGGTTTATTACGTGAAATTAGCCCTAGTTTTGGGGCGCGGCTGGTTCAAGAGCGGTATCGCTTGCATTTCCTATCAGATAGAGCCGGATTCATCGGGGAATGGACCGACCACCAAAAAGCTAAATTAGAGGCGGTCTTTCCAGAAATAGTAAAAGAGCTTGAGGGCGGATTGTTATCCGGTGAATTGGATCCCCGCTGTCAAAAAGCCATTCGCATAGAACAGGGCGGATTCATATGCGAGGCAGATACACTCGGAAGTTTTGGTTATGTCTATATCAATATATCAAGCCAATATTGATTAACACGAAAACGCCACACACATATTCAGATTCAACGTAGAGGTAAACCATGAACGAATACGACATTCAATCACTCATTTATATCTGCATTAGTATTGATAATAACGTGCGTATGTTACGCGGTAAGCAAATTGCGGGGATCATTCACCAAGGCGGTTACGAAATGTGTGATGGTTGCCCGGGCGGTATGGTTGAAACAACCTATTGGGCAATGAATGATGCGTTTCCCATCCTCAAGGAATTAGCAGAAAAGACCCATATCGAAATGGTTGGCACACCGTGGCTTTATGAGGTGTGCGAGGAGTATGGAACCGCCATTATTGATTATGTCAAAGAGTCTGGCAGATGGCCGACAAATGAAGAATTAATTGTGCTCGCAGGTAAGGCGATTGCGGCGGCGCAGTGGCATTAAAATTCAGGCAACAAAAACCATCAATGTATAACGGTCTGGGAGTGGCCCAGACCGAACAAGGGGTGATTTATGGATACTTTAATTGCTGGTCTGGTTATTGATTCTAAACGTATGGACATGATGCCTAAATACTTCGGGCGATGGATGATGAAAACTGAAGGTAACATTTATGGCTGGATGAAAGAAATCTGCGCATCGTACAGCGGCGGTTATTGGGATATGTGGGAGGTATCGAATGGTGCATTCTTTATGGTTCCCCCTTTGAAAAAAGAAGGTTACACGCTATCCATTGATGGTAATGGTTTTGAGGGGGTGTTGACTGCCCACGCTACCGGTGTTGTGGCTTGTCTTTTTGCATACTATTACATGTGGGAAATGACAGATGATGACCATTTTGTAACACTCTATCACTCACTACGTGCATACGCGCTGACATTAGACGAGCGCAACTTGATATACAGTGCAATTGATTAATTCAACTTCCCTTGCTGTCCTTTGGCCCCTTTAATGGGGCCTTTTTTTTATTTCCTCATAAGTTGATTTGACTCGATCCGCATACCACTTGCGTTTGGCCGCCTGTTCTGGTGACTTCGAGAATCCCGCATAGAAAGCACCCACTGCTTCCCAGTTGTAACCTAGCCTCTTAATGGCAATAGCCATATAGTAAGCGCCCGTATAAATATTCATACAAGGATCATTGTATAAAACTGTAGGAGTTATGCCGAACTGAGCAAGGTGAGAGAAATTACTAGAGTGGATCTGCATTAGGCCAACCGCATATTTTGTATCAGAAACGACATTCAGGGCGCGAGGGTTAAAGCTGGACTCTCGAAATGAGAGGGATCGCAACAAATCAGGGTCAATACGGTAAGCCTGCCCCGCCATATCGAAACAATCGGCAGCCATGACGGCGGGACTTAGCAACATGACCAGCGGCAACCATCTATTCATCGCATCCCCCTTAAACAAGGCAACCATTTTGCCAGTAAATGAGATGGCGAGCAAATGAACAATAGGCATTTTCCCCTTTATCACCGGAAATGGTAACGAGCAAATTGCACGGCGAACTGATGCCGCACAATTCCCCCGTCACCCTTTCCTAACATCTCGCCACGCAATAGAAAAAGACAACCCTGCTTCCTCTGGAAAAACAACCCGCAAAGGATAACTCGCCAATTTTACGGCGAACTGATGCCGAAAAATTCCCTCGTCACCCTCTGCGGCCACATACCGAGTCAACCAAAGCACGATATTTATAGATAGCCTACTCCTCAACCATAAGACTCCACACCCTTAGCAAATCTACGATTTGCAGATAAATCATTTAAAATCATCACATTAAGCCAACTATTACGGTGTTATTTAGCGTTTTTGACACAAAACAACAGTGTAAGCACCGTGCCAGCACCGACAAAGCACGGCGCCGCTAGCAGTGCAAAAGCATACATCAATAATATCAATGAATTATGAACTGCACGGTGGATGCGCTGCCAACGTAAATGCTTGGGCTTCAAGAAAGTGGCGCGGCTACATGGCGGCGCATGCACGGCTACCTCTTTGAGTCCCTGGCGGTGCATGCACGGTCATGGTACATTGTGATGTTGCTATTTTAAATAGAGGTTAGCAAATGGCAAAAGTAACGGTTTACTTGAAGAATGCTGTTATCGATGAAATAAAGGGCTTGGTCGAAGAAGATATTCAAGCTGGCGCGCACCCAGACGAGGTTAGCTTTTCAAGCAAGACCAGTATGTTATTGGAGTTGGGCTTGCGCGTTTACAATCTTCGCCGCTCTGAACATGCAGGAAGTGGTCACGATGAGTTTGATCGGATGCTGCTATCCGGAGTTCTTGAGGCAAAGTACCTGACCCAGTTTTTAACCAAAACGTTGGGGGAGGCAAATGGTATCGACGTGGCGGCAATAAAGGAAAAGGTGAAGGGAACCATCAAGAACGATATGGAGCAATTTTTCCCTTCCACTGATGATGAAGAAAGTTAACTGCACGTAGCAGTCGCTGATGTAAAAAAACCGGCCCATGGCCGGTTTATTTTTACTCCCCTTTGGTCAATTCCTTGATTATCTCCCTTTCCAGCTTATCCAGTTTGTCGTGGAGTTCATGGGTAAATTTGGCTTTGGCCACTTCTCCGATTTCTGCCAGTTTACGCAATTGTCGTTCACTTAACTCCGCGTCTTTATTGAGTTGATGGATATCGTTGTGGAGTCGCTTGTCGTTGCGATTGACCGCTTGCTGTTTATCATCAGGCAGTTTGATATCCGGCTGTTCTTTCTCCCTGGCAACGGCTTTTATCAGTTCATCCTGACGTTTGGCATCCTTGGTCGCCATATCTTGTGGTAGCGGTAACTCCCGTTCGCTATCTTTGTTCAGATGCTGAATATCCGTATCAGAGACTACTAGCTTCCCCCCAGTCATGCGATTAACGTTAAAGGGGGCGGGAGCGCCATGTATGCTAACTAATATGCCACTTTGTGGATGCTTGATCGCCATGGCAATGCCATCCTCTAAACTGGTGGCGATACGGGTTTCGCCATTACTGGCACGCTGGAGCCCGATAAACTCGGCGCGTTCATTTGCCACCAGTCGATATTCACCATCCAGGGTAGGCCCTTTATTTTGGTGATGGCTTTGTAGTTCCACCATGGCAGCCCCTGCCGGTTTGCCATTATTATCCCACACCGGAAAGGCAGCGTGCGGGGTCGGGTATTTTTTGCCTGATGCAATGTATTTTCCCATATGCTGCTGCTCATCGAGTTGATGGGTCTTTAGCACATGTCGCCCCAATGCTGTGGAGCGCATCGGCGAGGCGGTACCCAATAACATATCGGCTACCTTTTGCCCTTTAATCTGGTCGCCTTCGAGCGCATCGTGGGCGGTACTAACCTGGCTCTTGAGGTTTTTATTGAGCAAGTTAATCCAGCCTTCCTTATCATCGGTATAGGTCTGCATATGTTCTTTGGCACGTGAGGCGGGGACATACGCAGACGACAGGGTAATCAAGTTTCTATTTACGCCTTTGATCGCCTGTAATTCGATGGCGTAGGTACTGCTCGCCCCTTGCGCACCATAGGCAGTAATGGCATATCCCAAATCAATGTGCTGGTCTTCTTTAAATTGGTCGGGGCGAACGGTTTTCTCGTTATTGCCATCGTGCAGCACTATCGCACCATTATCCTCGATGCGTTTTACCTGCCACTGGCTATTGGCTACGTGGCCGTGTTCATTGACGGTGCGGGTGAAGCGGATCTTATCGCCTTCACTGACCTTTATTTCCCTCGGTTGATAGATAGCGAGATCATGGGCGGTGTTTTCGATATTGGAGATGAGTCGCACCTTGCCCTCATTATCCTTGATGGTCATTGTCCCGGCCTGGGGGTCGATACCACTGATGGTGTAATAGTGCTGGTCAAGCACGGCCACTTTACCAAGGAGCGCATTTTTCTGTACCTGCTCACTGCTACGCAGGCTATTTTCTTCAATGCGCACCGGATCAAGAATGGTCAGGCTGGTCTGGCGTGAACCTAATTCCCCTTTATCAAACAGTGCCTGGTGTATTGCGGCGTTAATACCGTGGCGCACCTCATTGAGATGCACGATCACCATGGTGTTATCCCGTGTCAGACGGGTGCGGCTGACATAATCTTTGACCACCAGTTCGGCGGGGTTCTTTGCCTCAATCACCGAGCGATCCGGTGTCCAGGCATCCGGTTTGTTTGCCGGGTCTCGGGGTACCACAGCCGGTTGCACCGCTTCGCGCTGTGCCAGTGACTGGGTGAGGTTGCCATCTATCAAGCTGTAGATCGCCGGTTTGAGCTCCGGGCGCTGGCGGACAATCTCTTTCATGACGGCCACATCGACCGCGCTGCGCTCTTGCATCAGTTGGAACGGGGCACCTGACGAGATGGCTTTGAGCTGCGCGGTATCACCGCTGCTGACCACCCTTGCGCCACTGGCGGCCACCCGCTGGTAAAACTCAGCCATGTCGCGGTTGCCAATCATCGAGCTTTCATCCACCAGGAACAGGGTGCGGCTGTGGTCCTGCTGTTCCCCTGCCATGGCCTGCAGGCGACTCTCCGAGAGAAACGAGGCCAGCGTCTGTGCCTTGACCCCGGTCGACTGCATTTCATGGACGGCCCGGTGGGTGGGGCCAATCCCGACCACGGTCGGGCGCTGTTCCGGGGGCAGGGTGTCGAGTGCACTCAGCACAGCCTTGAACTGGGTGGTTTTACCCACACCGGCATAGCCCTGGATGGCGATGAACTGGTCGTTGCTCTCCAGGATCAGGCGAGTGGATTGTGCCTGGCCGGGGGTTAGCCCTGCCAGTTGGGGGTCGGGTACCTGCTGCAGGTAGGGGGTCGCAGTTCCCTTGCCTTGGGCAATGGTGGCGATAATGAACTTTTCCATGTCAAAGCTGGCTCGAGAGACCACATCGCCGCGCTTGCCGGGCACCGGCAGCAGGTCACCCTTGGCGAGTTTGTCATCGAGCACGGCGCTGATTGAGTCAATCGGGGTTGCCGGGGCAAAATCCAGGGCGGCGGCCAGCAAGCTTGAGGTGGAAAAGACGATGCCTTTGGCTTCCACCTGGGCCAGCCCCAAATGCAGGGCTTGCTCAGCCGCTGTGTGCAGGCTGGCGGTGACCTGCTTGAGCGCAGTATCGAGCTGGTCGCTGTCGCCGTGGGCTTTGAGCTTTTCACTGGCCAGCTGGAACTGGGGATGACTGGCTAGCTTGCTCTGTGCCCGTATCTGATCAAGCGGGGTGTAGATGTGAATATGCTGGCCACTTCTGGCTAGCTGGTTAAGCCCTGTGCCACTCATCTGGCGGGCACTCATGGCGGCCAGTACAGTGGCGTCCTGGCTGGCGGTGACGCCCACGCCGGTGACATAGTTGTGGTCGAGCTTGAGTGCCCTGTCTGTTGGCAGTTGCTGCTCACCGGTCGGGGTCTTGAGGTGCAGGTGGCCAGGGGCCGCGTCCAGTACCTGCAGGGTCTGTTGCGCCTTGAGGGTGCCCTCGGCCTCTCGCCCGAGCACCCGGAGTGTGTCGCCCGCCGCGACCTCGATGCGCTTGCTTTCAAACAGCGACCAGTTGCTGTCCAGGGCGCGGATCTTGATTGTGTGTTTCTCCCCCTGCTCGTTGGTCAGCACCAGCGAGTGGGTCTTGTCTGCGACGAGATCAATGCGATAGCGATCCATGGTTTTACCCTTGTCGTCCCACCGCTCCATGACCATCCCCTCGCGATAGGTGTCACGCTGATGGCGGGTCTTGCTATCGAGCCATACCGGGGCAAGGACGTTGAGGGTGTGATCCTGCCCGTACAGTTGGCCGCTATCCCGCAAGGCGCTGCGGATATGGCTGGTTAGCTGCTGCTGATCCCGTGACCCGGAGACCTGGGCAACCACCTGCTCGCCTTGCTGCAGACGATGCGCGTAGTCCTGTGCCAGGGCGTCAAAGCGCGCTGGCTTGTCAGGCACGCTCTGGACGGTGGCCTCGATGTTGGGCGCATCATAGAAACGGTACTGCGGCACGCTGGCTTGCTTGAGGACGGAGAGCGCATTGCCGACGCCACGCTGGCGCTCACTGTCGAGCATCAGCACCTGGACATCGCTGGCCCGTGCCTTTTCCAGGATGAGCAGCGTCTCTTTGAGGGTCAGGGATTCAGACTGCTCGACAATGAGGGTGCTATGAGGGGCAAAGACCGTGGCGGAATTGAGGGTGTGACGCGGAGCGATATTGCCTGCCAGAGGCTGGCTTTGTGCCAGCAGGCGAGCCGAGCGATTGTCGCTGGCCAGGATGGTGACCTCACGCCCCTGTTCGCTGGCCATGAGCACGGCATCTTCCATGCGCTCGATGGTTTGGGCCATGCCACCCCGTCCGGACAGGATAGCCAGCGGGGCCTTGTCCTGGGCCAACACGGAGTAGGCGTCGGCATAGGGGCGATCACGCGGGGTTGCCCGCTCGGCAAAGGTGGCTATCGGGGGGCGCTGGTTGAACTCGTTGGCCAGCTGGGCGATGGACAATTCGTTGAGCAGGTGGATATCGGAGGTGAAGATCCCTTTTTCCTTGTCGAGCGGGATGAGGCGCTCGCGCCCAATCGCCTGCTCGATACCCTCGCGGGCCTGGGTGATCAACCCCTGTTCGGCAGGGAGCTGGCTCACCGTGGCGGCCAGTAATTCGGAGTAGGAGAACTGTACCTTTTTATCCGAAAGTATGGATATCGCCTGGCTCACGGCCTGGGTGATATCCGTGCCAGCGGGCGTGGGGACGGTGTATCCCTGGGCGCGTTCGTCGGCCTTGGCGAGATAGAGGGGCAGTTCAAAGCCTGCTTTGCCCAGGCGATCACGCCAATCGGCGATCAGTAGGTCGGGGTCGGCAACCGCCTTGTCCTTGCGGGTATCGAGCGCGGCGGCATCGCGGGACTGGGGTGAGGCATCGGGGCCGACCGCGTCGTTTATCTGCTGGCTGCGCTGGCTGAATGGTTCGGTCGGCACCCCCTTGAGCTCCCACAGGCCATGCTTGCCGGTGACCTCTGTTTCAAAACCCATCGCCTCGACGTCCTGGCGCAGGGCGTGGCGGTATATCTGCCCGAGCGCCAGTTTGTTGTTAAAGATGTCTTTGCCAAAGCCGCTGTTCATGTGGGCGGCATCACTGCTCAGCGCCCGCCATTTGCCTTCTGTATAGGTGGCATTGAGCACCAGTGAGTGCGTGTGCAGCTGCGGATCAAGTTCGCGGGAGGTGTCGTGGGTGTAGAGGGCCGCCACGATATTGCCGGTGGTCTCGGTGCGTGTGACGCCATCGGTCATGATGCGGGTGCTGGCCAGCGCCTCGACCTCCTTCATTGCCACCGCCACAGCGTGATGGTGGGCGGCCAGAAAGCGCTCGTCACCCGCCACCAGTGCCATCACGGAGACACTCTTGGGGGCCGAAAACGTCAGGTCATAGCCGGTGCGGTGGGTCTGCTTGCCATCTACGATGCGCGAGAGTTCAGTGCCATCGGGGAGTTTACCGTGGGCGATGGCATCGAGGGTGGCCCCGTCAATGGGGCCACTCAGTCCAAGGCGGTCGGCCCCTTCCCCCATCCAGACCGACTCGAGATCGCCCATGGCGTAGTAGTTTTCCTCGGCAGCGTAGTAGGCCGCGCTGCCCTTGATGGTGGAGAGTGACAGCATCAGTAATACTCCGGCTCGTCACCACCCGGCTCTTGGTGGTGATGGTTAATGTTGACCTCTTCGCGCCGCGCAGCTTCTTGCTGCGTCCGTTCGGATTTTTGGTAATTGGCGTAAAGCTCCTCGTCGTAAAGCACCCCGTTCTCATCGACCCCCGCAGGGCGAGGGGGGCGCATGGTGATCTCCTGGTCTCGACCGGCAGGCTGTACTTGCGTAGCGGCACTCTGGGCGCTGGTGTCCGTGGCTTGAGCCGCTTGAGCGGGGATGGTTGCAGGCGCAGGGCTCGGTGGTGTTGGCGGTGCAGACATGGGGGCGCCGCCCTCTGCTGCCTGGGCGACAACCGCAGGGAGCACGCCGGGGGTGACGTTGTCGAAGATCTTGCCGGTCTCGTTGAGACGCTGGGTGATCTCGTCGTCCACTTCGGGATCCAGGCTGGACTGGATATCCCGCTCTGGCAGCGACTCGGCAATTTTCTCCTTCTTCACGAATTTGAGTGTCATGCGCACCACCGGGAAGTTGCCAGGTAATGTCACGAAACAGTCCAGGTTGTCGAGCATCTGGATGTCGGTGTAGCTGACAATATTGACGCGCTCCTCATCCTTGCCAAACGAGATACCGTCACGCACCTGATCGGCACCGAAACTGGTCTGCTCGGAGAACTTCTTGCGCACGGTTTCGCCGATATCCTCCTCGACAAATTTGGCGACGGAGGCAGAGGGGGAGCGAAAGAAATACTTGGTGTTGAGAAGGTCATACATGGCCTCGGCAAATTTATTGCCGTAAATCTCCTCGAGCTGCGAGTAGGACTGGAAGCCCAACGCAAAACAGCCGCCGAACTTGCGGGCCTCGGCGATGATGAACGGCAGGCTCGGCAGCTTGTGCAGGGAGGGCAGCTCGTCATAGAAGAACCACACGCGCCGGTAGCGGTTTTCGCCCATTGATAGCAGGCTGTTGGCGGCAATGCTGAGCCACATCGAGATCAAGGGTTTGAGGGATTCGTGGTGTTTTTGGTTGGAGGTGATGAACAACCAGCCATTTTCGCCACCGTCACGGACGCCCTGCATCCACTGGCGAATGGTAAAGGGTTTACCTTTGCGCTCAATGCCCTGCAGATAGCGCATCGCCTTGACGTAGTTGGTCAACACGCTTCGAATAGATATGGCGGTTTTTTCTATCTTGCCGTCAACCAGGTTGGCTGCGGGCGTCCCTGCCAGAAACTCGCGCAGTTTATCGAGGGTGATGGCCAGGAGGGTGCGCAGGAACAAGTTATAGCTGCGCCCTTTTTCAGTGCGCAGGCGGTGGGCACCTTCGGCAAAGATAGTGCGGGCCGAGCCCTGCCAGAAGGGGTCTTCCGAGGAACCCATCGGAATAAGGGTGGTGGCTGCCGATTCGAGATCGGGCAAGGTCTGGCACTCTTCCCACATATCCCAGTTGGCGCAGCGTTGATCCAGGGGGTTAAGGATGATGTCGCGGCCTTCTTGATAATACTCTTCGACAAAGGTGCAGCCCTTGTCATAAATAATGACCATATCCCCGCGCTGGCGGCACTGGTCGAGAAATTTGCGCATGAGCGTCGATTTACCCGAACCCACGGTACCATGCATGGCGAAGTTCTGAATTTCGCTGTCTTTGATAATGGGCAGATCATCCACGATGATATCGGAGGCTACTTTTTGGCGACGCATCATGCGGGCGACTTTTTTCGGGTTGTCACTCAGGGTGCGCCCGCCGGTTATCTCGTCTTCACTCTGCTTTTTGCCCAATATACCAATATACAAATAGAACAGCAGGCCAGCGACAAACACGATGACCATCGAGGATAAAGCGGCAATAATGAGTTCGTTCTTGAATAGCTGTCCGCAATAGACCGTGTAGGCATCACTCAATATCTGCTTGGTGTTGTAGTGTAGGATACGCTCATAATATTGGATCTTGTAGATCGGCGGATTGGTCATGAATTTATGCAACGGTTCAATGGTGGTTGCATACCAGTACATGAGACCGTTGATCAGGTTTTGGGTGCTGACGCGATAAAACAAAATCGACCCGGTCAGGACAATAAAGGACAAAATAAGCCAATAGGATAGAATGTTGTTTATTTGCAGGAACATGCGCAGACGCATAAACGCGACTTGCCCGCCCTGCGTCACATCGCGGGTGTTTAAGCTCATGATATTGCCTCAAGGATAGGGGGGGATGAGCCCCCCTTATATTAACCGTCGACGGGTCTTAGAATATGCCAGAGACCGATTTTGAAAGTTGGTCTTCCAGTGCTGTTTTGGCGTCTTTAAATTCCAGATTCATCTGGTTGGCATTGCTCACTACGCGGGTTTGATATTTATGGCGATCACCCTGGGCGGTACTGGTTTGCACTTTACCGCCAGACGTTCCCTGTTTGAGCATGGCAATGTTATCGGTGGTCACGGTGACCCCCTTGGGGGCTTTTTCCGCAATCTGCAGGTCGGTGACCATAGTGTAATTGGTATCTTCAACCATGGCATCGGCGGCAACCCCGACGAGCGCCCCGACCAGGCCCGCGCCCAAAGCAGCCCCGCCAGAGGAGCTATTATAGCCGACCACCCCCGCAGCAGCCGCAGCGCCAAAGGCCCCGGCACCATATCCGGATATGAGGGTGTTTTCGGCATCCCGCAAATTCATTTTACCCACCGAGAGGGTAACCGTTCACCGGGACGGTGTTGACAGCACCAACTCCTCCGGGAACGGGTAGTCGGTTTTCTCGATGCAGGACCTGACAACTGCCCTCAGCCACTCCTGCGGGCAGCGGCCCAATCGCTTGGCCGTCTCCACCAACGATAGGATACGCTGCCTGAACTGCTCGCCTCGATGCGACCAGACGCCATAGCTTCCCTTGCGCCACAGCACATAGCCACGCAGCGCCCGCTCCGCTTCATTGTTGGTCAGCGCTATCTCGTCGTTTTCCATAAAACGCCATAGCATCTCATCGTCCTTGAGCAGTAACTGGCAGCGCCCACGGTAGCGCTTGGAACACAGTACACTGCCCCGCTCCAGCTGCCTTCGCCAGCTTTGCCGACATCGCTGCAACCTTCGCTGGTACTGCTCCCGGCTTAAGCAGCCTTGTTCATAGCCATGCCGGGTTCTGAACACCGTGTCAGCCAGCAGTACCAGCCGGGCTCCGATAGGCTGGTTGACGGCGTCGCTACTCTCGGCAATCGCCGCCACGTTGCGCAGCACATGCGCCCAGCACAGTTGGCGCTGGGCGCTGTCGATGAAGCGGTATCCCGCATACTGGTCGGTCACCAGCACCCCATCAAGCTCACTGCCCAGCAACCGCTTCGCTGCCTCCTGACCGCGGCCAAACGCCGTCATGAAGCAGACCGCGACCTTGCTCAGGGCCAGCCACATCCAGCGTCGCTCACCGCCCCGCTGGTGCCGGGTTTCATCGGCATGGATGATGGCGGCAGACTGCACTTGCTGTTTGATGGCTTGGTGGGTCGGGGTGAGCATGGCGCTGACCCGGCCTTGCGCTTCACTGATGGCGCCTCGGCTAAAGCTCAAACCGAAGTGCTGCTTGAGCTGCTGCTGTATCTTGCTGATGCTCTGGTGGAACTGACCACTCTGCAAAGCGATATAGCTCAGCAGATTAGCCCCCATCTGGCTGTGGCTCACCGTATCGGGCAGGGCTGCTTCACTGGTGGTGACGCACCCACGGCAGGTGCCCCGATACAGCTGATGCTCTGTCACCACATAGCTGACCTCGGGCAGGTCAAACACCTGATGAACCCGGTAGGGCTTGTCATGGGACACCACCTGCTCACCACAGCAGGCGCACTGCCGGGCAGGATAGTGTGGTATTGCCGTCAGTCGGTCGTCCTCAGGATGACGTTCACGCCGCTGCCCCTTGTGGCCAGGCTGGGCACCACGAGCCTTGCCGGAAGCGGGGCGCTTGCGCGCAGGCGGGGTCCCCGAGCCATCAGTGGAGGGGGGCTTGGAGGAGTTATTGCTGTTTTGGTTGAGGCGGTCTTCAAGCTCGGCGATGCGCGCCATCAGCTTGTAAATCAGCTCGTTGGCTTGCTCGAGGGTCAGCGGCAGGCCGGGTGGTGGCGTAATGGGTTTGCTCATGACGTGATGGTGCCAAGCTGGCGGGATCAGGCAAGGGGCAACAGTGGATCAAGGGATGATCGTCTCACTTTTTCCTGTCAATGCCATCTGGGTGAACAGTTACCGATACAGCAGGCCTCCAAGAAATGGACCATGCCGATCCAGAATTGGAAGCCGGCCCTGAATCGCTTTATTATCGAGTTCGGTGATCGCCTGAACGGTCACCTGTAATGGAGTGGGCAGTTACACAGAATTATTTACAGGCTCGACGTTAGCTTTTTTTAATTTTTCGTTTGGTTAACATTAATTTGATTTAAATTTTCCATTTTCAATTTTCTCCGCAATATCACGTACCGCTAACTCGACAATATTTGTTATTCTTTTTCTTTCTGAGACCATAGTTTCTTTAGATAGATAAATAAGGACTTCCTTTGTAAACTCGTTAACTTTTATAGATGATACTGTTTTCTCTCGTTCCTTGCTATCCGGATCGTGCATTTGCCAAGGATATTCAAACATTATGTTTGCTGATTGCTCTTTTGTCTTAACTCCTTCTTCATTTATTAGTTTTCGGCCTTCTTTTGCAGCCTCTTCAGACTTTCTTCTCGTATCCTCAACCCAGCTTGCGACACCTATTTTTTTTGCCATCATCAAATTACCTTCTGATTCAATACTCTAGCTAAAACCCCTTCTATTTCTGCTCTTGATTCACCTATTCTAGTTGTTTTAGCGAAATCAGAATCAAAAATTGTTTTGCTTTGATTGTGTGCATTAATAAAAACAGCTCTATTTCTTACAACACTTGCTCCATCCTTACGCATTAAAAGGATAAAATCCCGCTCATCCTTTCTTCTCATATCTCCTCTGTTGCAAATTTCTATTACATCGCAACCGTCAAGAATGTGCCTAGCTTTTATATATGCAGCATAATCCAGTCTACATGGAACGACGGGGCATACCACAACATGGCTATCTGGTTTTTCACGATAGCCAGCGGGATAGTCGATAAGTACTAAGTCTGCATTTGGTTTTTCAGAAGGTAATGATTTGACAATAGTGAAGGGAAAATCACCTTGGCCAAACACTGACATATCGTCGTCTTGGACATCCCTGCTCACCACAAGAGTTATGAGCCCTAACTTGGAGGCGGCAGCTGCTAAATTGATGGTCATTGTAGTTTTTCCTTGGCCCCCTTTAGGGTTCCAAATGGATGCTATTTTCACGTCTTCACCTTCCGAAGTTGGGCATGTTGTGGATATTCTATCGTTAACATTATCGTGTCCAAGACTTCTAGTCAACAATGGTTTGGACTAGTCTAAACTAGTCTAGATTAGACTGGCTGTGTGCTTTGATTTTGCTTTTTTTGGATCCTTAAAGTGTTATTTTGTTTTGTTTTGTGTGACTTGGATCACAAAAAACTTGGTCTGACGCCGATCATTACCGTTGATCCAAAACTTGTTATGGTCAAAGATAGCAGGGTGAAATTGATAGGCTCAAAGGATGGGCGCAGCTAGTTGACCGTGGTGCTTTTGAGCCCACTTAATTTGAAATGGCGGTTTCCAGAAATGAAGAAGGCCAGCCCTGGCAGGCTGGCCTTCTGAAAGAATTTCCCTCGATAAAGGGTAAACTCCTCAATCACAAGACAGAGTTTACTCTAGGGACTGATCTGGTTCAACCCGCCCATTATGGCGGAGATAAGCGTGTATTCGGACCATAAGTGTTACGCGAAGAACGAACTGCAGCGGGCAACGTGTATTTACCCAGTTCCTAAGCTTGGGTAAAGGGTGTTGCATTTAGATTTACAGGCATTCTATCCAAGTGGGGCGCATTCCTCTCAAGAGGACATATGCAGAGCTGCTGACACTAACTCGCCAAAAGAGACCCCATTCATGTGGGGGCGCAGTCATTATGCTCATCCTGGTAAATGGCTTGGCACCGGCAACCGCTGTGGCCATCGTCCTGATGCACCTGCCTGGCACCACTTCAATGAGCCAGAGACCAGGAAACCCTTGCCGCACTTTATCCAAACCTTGATCGACAAGGTGCGTGACTATTATGCCAAGCCCTCGCTCTTACCCACGCTGGCCAATCTGAGCGGCAAGATCAACAAGCTATCGGGCAAACCCCGCCAAAACAGATCAGAAGCTCGCGAAGCTGAAAGCCTGGTCATGCAGGCGATCCTCTCGCGCACCGATTTTGCCAGCCTGCGGGTCGGTACTCCGCTGCCTGACGGGCGCTTTATCCATCGTACCATGGTCGAGATCGCCACCATCGCGGGCATGGTAGAGGACGCGATTGATAAAGAGACCAAACAATTGGTCAACAGACCAACACAGCGCTTCTGGCGGGCTATACGGCGCTTAAAGATTGGTGGGGCGATTGACATACACAAACAGTACGAAACGCTGGAGGATGGCACGATAAGGGCAAGGCCGGGGATTAAAACGGTCAATATGCACTTTCTCGTGGCGCTGGGGCGGATCAGCTATGAGAAGCTCAAGGCGTTCCGTACCCATTGCTCCAAGGCGCTGAAACTGGACTCTGACAGCCATAAGCAGCAGTTCCCTGACAGGCACGACCCCGAGATAGCCAATCGCCGGTTGCGTGAGCAGCAGCGTGAAAAGGGCATCAAAACCAATCCCCCATCCTCTACTGACAAATCGCCGGTGATACACGACCGCGACACGCGCAAAGAGCTGCAGCGGCAATACAGCCAGGCACAGCTCGAGTTTGCGACCAATCTCTATGGCCAATACCCAGGGCGACCAGAAACCTGGTACAGCGAACAGCTCAGGCGAGCGTTCCCCAGCCTGGACGACTGGATAGCCAGGAACAACCGCTAACCCCACCGACTAACCAGCCACGCTGGTGCCCACCCCTGCCTGCCGCAGGCCTTTCCCCCCCGTCCGCCCTGCTGACAGCCCGATTTTCCACACCTGTTGTGAGTAACAGGCCATTACCTGCCCAAAACGCCCCCTGTCACTGTGGATGGTTTATGAATATGAAAATTTAAGTGATTTGATACAAAAATTAGGTCATGAGATTTTTTTTTAACTGTTCACTGTTAATATGCTTTAAGAAAATGGTTAGAGACTCTGTAATACCATCCCTCTCTACGTTCAGGATGTATAAAATGCCTGGCTATGCAGGGCGCAAGCGCCCGCCGCCAGATAAAAATTACCCATAAAATGCTTGACCTTGCAGGCCAGCAAAAAACGCTGGCCGCCGGTCAGAATATAACCCCTCTTCGTGGGGACACGTCCCCACACCCCTCCCCCAACACACCAGCTTGCCACTGTCATGCCCCATAAAGGGGCCGATCAACCTCAGTGGAACGTCAGGCTACACGGGCCTTAAAGACGGTTTTGCAGGGAGGGGGCAGGCTGGCACCTTCAATATCAGTGTAATACCTCACATATCGCGCACAGGCGAACTACAAGGCTTTAAGAATAGCTAGATAAGCTCTATGATGGAGCTCGTTTATATTGCCTCACAGAAGCGCTATTAATAGCGCTCTCGATGTTTTTTTCGTATTCATCCATGACCATAACCAGGAGTGTTGCCGGTGAATGACTTTCTGAAAGTGTTATTGAATATCCGCAGCCTTCGTGCAGCTGTCCGTGATCTGCCGTTCGAGCAGTTGCAGGAAATTAAAGAGAAGTTTGATACCGTCGTCCAGGAGCAGCTAAAAGCTGCCGAAACAGATCAAGCGGCCAAGCTGGAGCATCAGAAGAAACTTGCTGAGTTCAGAGAACTGTTGGCAATAGAAGGGCTCTCGCCGGAAGATCTGCTCAGTGGCCGGGGGCTGACCGCCGGGGCCGATGCGGGGGCGAAAGCAAAGCGTGCGCCACGTCCGGCCAAGTACCGTTACCTGGTAGAGGGTGAAGCGCGTACCTGGACCGGTCAGGGCCGCATGCCTGCCCAGATCGCTGCTGCTATCGCAAGTGGCGAGTCGCTCGACGCATTTCTGATCTGATCCCCCAGGTCAGCTGCTGGGAGAACGTGGCCAGGGGCGGCGGCGGTGGTCATTCCGCCCCTCGGCCGAGGTCGAACCGATGACCTCGCCTCACTGGCGGTGCCTTTTTTCAATCCCGCATCCCCGATACATCGATTTCCACCCGCCGAAAACCGATATTCCTGGCCGTTTGCACGGCGGCATCGATAGTCTTGAATAACCGCCAGCCGCCACGCTGGCGCTCAATGATGTCTGTCTCGCCCTGACGGCCAAATCTCACCAGGTGCAGATGATAGCCAGTACCCATTGGTGTACATGCGATCAAGGCTTTGGAAAACCCTCCCTGCTCGAATACCCACTTTGCTTTCAGCTCCTGCATATTGTTCCCTCGATTGCTGCGGCGGCCACCGGGCCAGACAAGAATAGTATGCTGAACCATTAATCAAAAACAAATATTGATTGTTCGTTATCTGATTTTGATGATTGGAAGGGGAAGGGACAGAAAAAAGGCCACTACTGGGGAGCGGCCAAGAAGAGCAAGGTCGTTACCATGGGTAGCGCAACACAAGGTCATTATCTCTCACTGTAGGGATTCATTTAACTCTCAGTTTGCCGGTTTGGGAGGTCAACGGCTTACCGTACAGAACTGTTCCATTGGACTTCATATCCCGCTGAGCCCTGACACCCCATGATAGTGGGGCGAGGAATAACCCCTCACTATAGGAGAACGTATCCCATCTCAACTATATCAAGGAGGCCAACATGCCCATCATTTTGTTCCATATCCTTCACGCTCTAGCCACTAACTCACCTAAGGCAAACTTGTGCTTCGCGGTGGCGGTGCTTTCTAGTGCTGTGTTGGTGAACTCGCTTCGTTGAAGAGGGGGCCATTGGCCCCGTATTTACACAGTCTCGATGGTGCCTGATTTTCTTATTTCTTCGTGGATTTACTAGGTTTTAGAGCTGGAGTGTTCCCTGGCGTATCTTTATTGTCATGGCGACGCTGATCAGGTTTTCCAGTTGATTTAGCTATTGGTTTCGGACCTGGTTTAAGAGCCATAGTAGTTATCCTTTAGTAGTGCGTTAGAGGACGTCCCTCTAAAGGGACGTATGGGCTTTAATTTAAAATATCAATAGTAACTTCTGGATTGTTTTTCAAAATGTGCGCGAACAGCAACAAGCCAGTACACATAGTATGTCGCGGCTAGCTTACTAGTTGACCCTCACTTTGTCGTGTCTGGGGTCACTTCAGAAAACGGAAAAAATCGTACGGTAAGCCGCCAGGCATGGCCTTACTTCTCGCAAACGATCGTTTTTGAAAGGTGGCAGTGATTTGCGAAAATCGTGTTTCCAGTCAATGACATCTGGTGATTGCAGTGATTGCATTGCCACACATGTGGCCGCCTTTTCAGGCGACAATAGGTCTTGTTGGCACATTCAGGGCAGACAAAGCTGTGAGGAAAACGCCAAGTGAACAGCGAGTTTTCGCACTGAGCTTCAGTGCCATAGTCCTTGAGAAACTCAAACAGGCTGCCTCCTTTAGAATATCGCGCTCCTCGGTGACCTGGCGCAGTTCGGCTTTCAGGCGGCGGATCTCGGCTTGCAAGGCAGACTCTTCGAGCAGCTGCGTATTCCGGCGAAGTTGAACAGCCATTCCGGCCAACGTGAACACCCTGATCCCCCCAGTGGCAGGGTAGTTGTCGCCTGATTTTTTCACTGGGGGCTGGAGCTGTAAAATGGCTAATCACAGGATTGCGCCTGAGCTTAGGGAGAGAGCCATCATGCATATGATGCCACCCTATAACTGGAGCCTCAGACAGGTTGCTGATTATATTGGTGTTGGCATTGCAACTGTTCATGGCTGGCGAAAACAACTGGAACTAGAGGGGCTGATCATCCGAAAAATCGAACCCGACTCGGAGCATTCTACTGAGCAAATTTTTACGATCCTGCTTGAAACGGCCGCATTGTCTGAACATGAGCTGGCTGAGTATTGTCGGAAGCATGGTCTGTACCCTGAGCATCTTGTGGCATGGAAGCAAAATTGCCTGGCGGCCAATCAGCCAAAGCATCGCCAGTTGGTTGATGAACAGCGAGCTGTTCGTTCAGAGAAAGCTCGTATCAGAGCTCTTGAAAAAGAGCTGCGTCGAAAAGACAAGGCTCTGGCCGAACTGGCTGCACTGCTGGTACTTCAGGAAAAGTTGTCAGCCCTCCGGGACAACGAAGAGGACGACTGACCTCTTACCTGGAGCGGCAACGGATAATTGCGCTGATAGAGGAAGCTGTAGACCACGGGGCTCGCTATGCGCAGGCCTGCCGAGTTGCTGGTATTGCACACAGGACCTTTCAGCGATGGTTCTGTGACGGCAGGCTAAAACCAGATGGAAGACCATTAGCCAGACGGCCAGTGCCAGCCAATAAGCTGACAGAATATGAGCGAACACGGGTACTACAGGTATGCTCTGAGGCGGAATACGCGTCATTGCCTCCGTCGAGGATCGTCCCCATGCTTGCTGACAGGGGTATATATTTTGCTTCTGAATCAACATTCTATCGGATCCTGAAGGCAGAAGATCAATTGCACCACAGAGCCGGTGGGAAACCCCGTGGTACTTATAGCCGTCCAACCAGCTATACAGCACATGGTCCGAACCAAGTCTGGTCTTGGGACATCACCCATTTACCAGGAGAGGTCAAAGGGGAGCGGTATTATCTATACATGCTCATGGACATATATAGCCGTAAAATTGTGGCAGCGGAAGTGAGGGAGGTTGAGCGCGGTGAATATGCCGCAGCCTTGTTACAGCGGGCCGTCGTCATGGAAAACTGCCGCAATAGCGGACTAATTTTACACTCAGATAACGGGGCTCCGATGAAGAGCTTTACCATGCTGGCCAAAATGTATGAACTGGGCGTCTGTTCATCGTTCAGTAGACCCTGGGTCAGCAATGATAACCCCTACTCGGAGTCGTTGTTCCGAACACTGAAATATTGCCCTGCATGGCCTGCCGATGGTTTTAGCGATATAAGCAAAGCGCGGGCATGGGTGCACAGCTTCATACGCTGGTACAACACCCAACATCGTCATAGCGGGATTAAGTTTGTCACACCAGAACAAAGGCACCAGGGTTTGGATAAGGCTATGTCCCAATTACGTGTTGCATGGGGTGCCCCAGCGCCTCATGCAAACACGCTTTGATATTCACACCCTTCCCATAACGCTCCAGCATCCTGCGCCAACCCAGATAATTCCTCAGGTAGTGCGTCGCCACGCCATGGAAGCGCTCCATCCACTCTTTCAACCGACGGTGATAGCCGTTCACATGCTGAATGTGATACGCGCCGGCCACTCGCTCACCCTGACGATTGCGCACTACTTGATGAGTCACTCCCTGCACTTTACTGAAACTGGCATACACGCCCGCACCATCGCTACACAGCACGGCATCCGGCGAGACAAGGGGCTTTAAGACCGCAATGACTGTTTCGGCATTCATCTTTTCCAACTGAAAATCTGCATGGTGACCTGCACGGTCCTGCACCACCATCACCGGGATGTAATCCGGCCCGGTTCCCCGGGTTCGCCCTTTACCTCCACGACGCCGAGCCAGACGAGGCAATCCCCGTTGCCCCTTGAACGACTCGAGGAAGAAGGTTTCATCGACCTCAACGATACCCTCTTCCCGTGTGGCTTGATGGGCGGCCATGGCACGCAAGAAGCGGTGACGCCAGAGGAAAGCGGTGTTCTTGCTGACCCCGCAGCGCAGCGCTGCCCGGCGGACAGTGAGTCCTTCAATGAGGGCTTGCGCGTAGTCTTCCCAGCACTGCGCTTTACGTAATCTGGCCAAGGGGGTCTTGGTCAGCACGGTACTGGTGCGTAGACAAAGTTTGCAACGGTAGCGACGCAGTCCCCGACTCCATCCCCAGGGGGCCAGCTGATTGGCATCGGCCTGACAATGTGGGCAACCGCTGCATGCAGGTAGCTGGGTATTGAGTGAGGTAATGGTGTGGGGCGCAGTGAGCTCCTGCTGGGCAACACGGCGTTGGCGCAGGGTAAGTTGTGGAAACAGAGACAACAGGTGTTGAAAGGCTGGGGTATCCATGATGGTAGACCTCAAGGTGATGGCCTACTTCAAGCTTAGCCTTTCAACACATAATTGGGACAGCGCC
>NZ_JBFODV010000031.1:0-3904 GCF_040908495.1 Aeromonas sp. R1-1
GACAGCAGGTGTTGAAAGGCTGGGGTATCCATGATGGTAGACCTCAAGGTGATGGCCTACTTCAAGATTAGCCTTTCAACACGTAATTGGGACAGCGCCATAAGAAAGGGGGGCAATGTACTTCTCTTGCCCTGCCCCGGATCAGGGATAGCTCAACGTCTCTTTGATAAGCGGTAGTTGAGCCTTGATCCACGCCGGATTGATGGGACCCCAGTCGCTGATGCGGTAGTGTCCCTGCAAGTGGCGAGCCCCCTCGGTCTGCTCGAAGGCGCAGCTGATGTCGAGCTCGGCCAGCGCCGTCAGGGTATCCTGCGCGGTGCGGCGCGGCATGCCGGTCGCCTCCATGATGGCAGGCACTGTATCTGTGCCCTGGCTGATCAGCCAGGCCACGTAGAGCCGCCGGTAGAAACTGGTGCGGGTCTTGCTCGGCTCGCTCATAGCTCGTCCTCAAGACGATCGAAGTAGCGCCAGGTCGCAATGGCTGCTTTGCCCATCACCAGTGCCCAGAGGCCGAACCAGAACCAGCGGAAGAAGCTCCAGGTGGAGGCGTCAGGCTCGGTACTCTCAATCTTGGTGACGTTGGGGAACATGGAGAACATGTTCACGCGCCAGCCGTAGGAGGTAATGATGGCGAGCCGCTTTTCAAACTCCATCGACTTGGCCTTGGCTTGGACGTCGGCGGCGTTGAACTTGAAGTAGAAGGGCCAACCCCACTCGGTATCTTCATTGCGAAACACCCGGATCTTCTCGCCGGGGCGCTCGGTGTAGATGTAATAGACGTCGGTGGTGGGGCCGTCAGCCGGGTTCTTCTGGCTGATGGGGCCATCCTTGTCGGTGCGCTTCACCTCGACCCCGGTGATGGTGGCGATGGTGTGCTCCGGCAGGTAGTAGTCGAGCCAGGCGGCGGAAATGAGGGCGATGAGCCCCAGGGCGATAAAAGCGGGTTTCTTGAATCTCAGGCTCATGGTGTGCTCACGTGAGGGGGAGTAACGTGCCTCTACCATACCGATATTTGGCAGGGCAGCCCAGCCCCTTATGGCACCAACGGCCAAAAAATGGCGTTTAAAACAGAGACAAAGCCATTGCTCCATCAACAAGAAAGGCCCTTGCGGGCCTTTTTGTCTGGTTCACTTTGTGCGCTTACAGCTGGAATTGGGCCAGCTGCTTGCGTTGCTGCTCGGCGAGCTGGGAGAGCTCGTTGCTGGCACTGGCGCTCTGGCTGATGCCGGCAGAGCTCTGGCTCACGATCTCGTGAATATTGGTGATGTTGCGGTTGATGTCGGCGGTAACGCAGGACTGCTCCTCGGCGGCGGTGGCGACCTGGGCGTTGGCATCGTTGATCTGGCGCACGGCACCGGTAATGCCGCTTAGCAGATCCTGCACCTGAGCGGACAAACGCTGGTTATGGCTGAGGATCTCCAGGGTCTCCTGCACGCCGTTGTTGGCGGACTGGGACTGGCCCTGCAGCCGCTCGATGATGGCCTGGATCTCCTTGGTGGAGTCCTGGGTGCGGGCTGCCAGCATTCTCACTTCGTCGGCCACCACCGCAAAACCACGACCCGTTTCACCGGCACGGGCCGCTTCGATGGCGGCATTGAGCGCCAGCAGGTTGGTCTGCTCGGAGATCCCCTGAATCACTTCAATTACCTTGCCGATCTGCTCGGACTGGGATTTGAGCTGGGCCACGATGGCGGCGGCATCTTCCAGACTGCCTGCCATCCGGCTGTTGGCGGCGATGCTTTCGGTAAAGAGGGCGAGCCCCTGTTCGACCCGGCCATTGGCATCCCGCGCCAGCTCATCGGCGATGGCGGCGTTGTGGTTGACGTTGTCAGCGGTGCTGGAGAGTTCGGTCACGGCAGAGGCGACCTGTTCGATCTCGCTGTGTTGCTGCTTTGCATTGGCTTCGGACTGGGTCATCACGGCGGCCAGCTCGGTAGCGGCGGAGGCGACGCTGTTGCTGATCCCGGTCAGGTTCTCGATGGTGCTACCAAGTTGCCCCAGAGTGAGGTTGATATCTTTGGCCAGACGGGTCAGCTCGTTGTTGCCCTCCGCTTTGGCGCGAACGTTGAAGCGCCCTTGCGCCACGGCGTGCATCACCTCTTGCAACTGACCGATGGGGCTGACGATGCGACCGGAGAGGACCCAGCCGCAGATCAGCGCCGCCAGCAGGGTACCGGCGGTGAGCAGCAGGGTACGCAGCAGGGTGGCGTCGTAGTGGGCCTGCTCTTCGGCCAGCTCTTGCTGGATCAGCTGGTTGATGTGGGCGGACATGCTGTCGATCTGCTTGATCAGCTGTTCACCCAGCTCGCGGAAATGGAGGCGAGCCGCCTCGTAGGCGACCGGATCGCCGCCACCCTGATGTTTTTGCGCCAGCAGCGGCAGCATGTTGCTGCGGGTATGGTTGAGGTAGGCCTGCAGGGCGGCAGCGACCTGACGGTTATCCTGCTCGGCACCGGGGAGCACCAGACGGCCGAGGATGGCGTTGATCTCCTGCTCGGCGCTGTTGAGGTTTGCGGGCAGAGCGGCAAACAGCTTGGCATCGTAGAGGCCATAGATGGCGCTGGTGCGCAGCCGGTAGGTGGCGTGGATCAGTTTGGCAATATCGTCCTTGTGCTGGACCACGGTCTGGGTCGTCTCATCTATGTCATTGATGGCTTCATCCAGACCCTGTTTGCTGATGGCGATCATCACCATCATCAGCAGGCTGGCCAGCAGCAAAGGTATCAAGACCTGGACACGTATTGATAGATTATTCAATGACATAAATGGCTCTAATCCGGAATTGGAGGAGCCGACATCTTACACATGCACGTCAGGAGCTGTCACAGGCTTTTATTGCTGAAATGTGCTGAAGAAAAGGTTTTTTCTTGTGAGAAAGGAGCCATTTAGGCATGATTTAGCGCTTTATCCCCTGAATATGTGGTACAACTGGCTGGGTTGTGTCAATCCTGTCCCGTTTTCGTGATTTCCCGCTCTCGTCATATGGAGGTGTGTTGTGTCCAGCTGGATCGATCCGGCCATTCTGGCTCTGTTTATCCCGACCTTTTTCTTTGTCTCGGTGACCCCCGGCATGTGCATGACCCTGTCGATGACCCTGGGGATGAGCCTGGGGGTGCGCCGAACCCTGCACATGATGTGGGGGGAGCTGATCGGAGTCGGGCTGGTCTCGGTGCTGTCGGTGATCGGGGTGGCAGCCATCATGCTCAACTATCCGGGGATCTTCGCCGCCTTCAAATATGTGGGGGGCGCCTATCTGGTGTGGCTTGGCATCCAGATGTGGCAGGCTAAAGGGAAGATGGCCATTCCGGCGGATCTCTCGGCCGGTCAACAGACCAGCGCCATGGGGTTGGCGCTGCAGGGCTTTGTCACCGCCATCGCCAACCCCAAAGGGTGGGCCTTCATGATCTCCTTGCTGCCCCCCTTTATCTCTGCCGACAAGCCGATGGCGCCGCAGATCAGCGCGCTGGTGGCGCTGATCCTGGTCATCGAGTTCTCCTGCCTGTTGCTCTACGCCAGCGGTGGCCGCACTCTGCGCCACTTCCTCGCCAAGAGCGGCAACGTCACCCTGATGAACCGCATCGCCGGTACTCTGATGCTGGGGGTGGGGGTCTGGCTGGCGCTCGGTTGAGCGCCGTCAGTGACCCATGCCACTGTCTAGTCCTGAAATAGGTTTACACATTTTCAACTAGCATTTCTCTACTCAGAACCCCCTATGTACTGCATCGGGGGTTCTGTATTTCAACGCATGATGCGGCCGCTCCGCGTTGTAAATATCTACTGCTTCACGCACCATTTCCCGCGCTTGCATCAAATCCTGCGGGCTTTGCAACAATAACTCTCCTTTCAAAATCCCGTTCACCCGCTCCGCCAACGCATTCTGGTAACAGTCATACCCATCCGTCAT
>NZ_JBFODV010000310.1:0-15911 GCF_040908495.1 Aeromonas sp. R1-1
CTAAATAACTGATCCTAATAGTGCTACACCTTCGCTGTGCCATAGCCATTCCCCGGGAAAGGAGACACGGTATCCATGAAGTGTTTCACTCGAGCCAGCAGGTTGGCCATCCCTCTGCATTGATGATTGCGCGTGATGGTTTCATGTAACTTGTGCCACAGCCGTTCGATGTGATTAACCCAAGGACTGTAAACTGGCTGGAATACCAGGCAGAACTTGGGGTTCTTCTTCAACCATCGCTCGGTCTGTTTGCTTTTGTGAATGATGTAGTTATCGAGGATCAGCGTGATGGTTTTGGCTCGTCGGTAGTGGTGACGCAGCTTTTCCAGCATGGCGATAAACAGGGATGAGTTTTTCTTTATCCCGCTGACGTAAAGCACTCTTCCGTTGCCTGCATGAAGAACGCCTGCCAGGTAATGCTTGGCATTCTGCCCCGGAGTGACAACACGCTTTTGCTGCGCTCTGAACATCCAGTCGGCCCCTAATTTGGGATTGAGGTCTATATCGACTTCATCCTCATAAAACACCGGGTTATCCGCATCACAACGGGCCAGCGCGGCGTCGATATTCGCCATTTTCTCCTGATAGGCCGGGTCTTTTATCCGCAAGGTCGGCACGGGCCTGCGCCAGACAATCCCCATACGAGGTAACCATCGACGAAGTGTGGAGGCGGCCACATTGAGCCCTGTTAACCGATTGATTTTGATAGCCAATAGTTCGGTACACCAACGGCTGCGCTGATAACCAAAATCTTGCGGAGAAAACTGCATGAGCAGCACCAGTAAGGTGACCATCTTGGCGATAGGTAAAACTGGGGCACGGCCAGCCGGTAAGGCTTCTAGCGCATCTATGCCTTCATCTCGATACCACCGAAGCCAACGACCGATGGTCGAGCGCGCAGCGCCGGTAAGGTGATGAACATCAGTGATCGTGCGTCCTTCATGTAACAGCAAGATGGCCATCAAGCGACGAGCATGCCCTTTATCACGCGTGGCATGGATGATTTTGTGAATGCGGCGCCGTTGTGACCGTGGCAGGGGTGGTAGGATAGGCATCAACTCAGTCCTTTGGGTGTGGCTTGTTTTGTTTGGCGACTAATGAGATCGCACAAACTGGGCTGAGTTCCCTTCCTCCAGTGATCTACTATTCGGAACAGTTATTTAGCCTGTACAGGGTGGCTCTCACGCAATGCGGCATACAGCGGTTGACGCAATAATGCTTGGTACTCGTCTTCAAATACACGGGCATATGCGCCAGGCTCACGACGGCCATCCTCATTTACTTGGCGATAAAGGTCTACTCGGTCGATGAAGAATAACGAGAGTACCTTGATACCTTGCGAGTTCAAGCGCAACTCTTTATCCAAATGCTCGCGAATAGTTCGTCGGATCAAATGCCGTTGCAGTGTAAGGGGCTCCACATCGCCAACCGTGTCGCCTGGCTGCAAAAACTGCTCGCCCTGTGGTGTAATGAGAGTCACAAATCCGCCCTTACCCAGCCGTATCTCACCAATCCGATAATCGGCATAAACTGCACGACCAGTATCGTCATCAAGGCGACTACCATCGGTAACAATAACCTCTTCACGTTGAACACCACCTTGTGGACGTTCAACATCAAGTAAAAGGGTGGCCCTGATGGTACCGCGTTTGTTCTCCATAGAAATGAGCTTCACATAGGCCAAGTTATGGGCGTTCTCGACCTGCATTCCCGCAACTTCAATTTGCTTGACCAGTTTACGCTCATAAGCGTCAACTGCATCCAGGCGATACAACATGTGGTGCTTATCGGTATGGGTCGCCGAATAACGCAGAGTAATCAGTGAATTCATTGACTCCAGTGCGGTTTTACCTGCACCGTTCAGACCACCATCAACACTTTGTGGCTCATCGACAATCACTACTGGACGAGTGGCACGGATCAGGTCAATTGGCTTATCCAACTCATCTACAGTCGTTTTTTCACTCGACTGGTAGAGCTTGTTAACATCTTTTTTGTTTATTGCCCCTACCGTCATTACCATAATTTGCATCACAGAACTGGTGGCAAAATTGCGTACATCTCCAGGCCTTGTTGAGTCGTAAAGATAATAGTCGTAAGGAATGCCAGCATATAGGCTTTGGAAATGCTGCCGTGTTATTTGCAGGGTTTTATAGACACCCTCTTTAATGGCGACAGAGGGCACCACGATAATGAACTTGCTCATCCCGAACCGCTGATTCAACTCAAACAGGGAGCGCAGATAGACATAGGTTTTCCCCGTCCCAGTTTCCATCTCGACGGTGAAATCCCGACTGACAAGCTCATCCGCCGGGGGCAGTTTATTTCGCAACTGCACCTGCTGGGTATTGGCCAGTAACCACGCCTCATCATGTATTTCTGGGTTAACCGGGGATGCCCCTGTAGCCCCCTCTAGCGCCAATGCCCCTTGCACTGGAGCCAGTACGGTCATCTCATTTTGCCAACGTTCCATGCCAGCAAACAGGTCGCACACGGCAGTAATAGCATCCAGTTGATAATCGAGATCGGGTTCAAAATGGAGTTTCATCTTGCCCCCTTACAGACTGTGCAATTGGTTGAGGCCCTGCTGCACCAACGTGGCACAGAGGTTGGACTTGGCAACATTATTTTCAAATGCTTCATCGATGAAATAACACACCGCATCAGCACTCCCCCCTAGCTCGCGATGCCAGGTAGTTAACCCTGATGCCAGAGCTTCAATGGAAGAAGCAGGAATATGTGATTCAAGACAGGTAAACAACATCCCATTACCAGCACAGGTCACGCGTAAACCATCAAAGTCACGCACTTCAAGACGGACACTCAAATCAATGCCGCGCTTGAGCAGCAATTCTGTCATGACATCATCCTGTGAGCGATCTTCGAGCAGCGGTGACAAGCTGGCCTGCATCTGTGCATCCAACGACGCGGCATCTGCCGACCATGGGCGAATATTTGAGGTATCGAGCTTAAATACGCGGAATCCGGTATCACCTTGCCAGTCAGGATTGTCAGCGCTGACTTTAGCTCCGGCGCGTCGGAGGCGTTCTTTGGTAAGCTCAGCAATAGAAAATGATTTTTTATACTTAACACAAAAATCATAAGCTTGCTTTTGCTCTTTATTCTCTCTAGAGAGAAGTTCAGGCAATTGCACAAGGATACAACGTAAATTTGAACAGTTTTCAATATTGTATTTGTATACTGCATGACCTACAGAGCCAGAACCAGCGAAAAAATCCATAACAATATCACTTTCATTAACCCTGGCAATTTCAATAATATACTTAATAAGATTGGTAGGTTTTGCAAAGTCAAACGGTATCCCCAAATCCTTTAGTTCTGCGGAACTCTGTCGATTTTCCCACTTACTTATTAGATTGCCTGGGACCATACCTTTTTCTTGCTGTTCTTTCAACCAAAGTTTATTGTATATGTTGTATTTTGATTTCACTCCATTTTCATCCAAAAGAGCAGAGGTACTTGTTTCTTTAAAAACTATATTACCTTGAGAGAATTCCTCTTTATATCTAGCGTAAGTCCATTTCCAAACACCATCACCACGCTCCGGAGTGACTTGTATTCCATCTTGAGTTTTTTCAGGAAATGTTGATCCCGGAGGAATAACAAAAGAACCATCAGGACATTCAACCCAATAGCGCTGATTTGCTCTTGCATCCAAGCTTGCTTTATATAACCGTTCCTCACCATAGACTTCGCCGTCACGTTCTCCACCGACTTGCACCTTATTATAATATGTGGCTATTTGCTCCCCCCCTATCCGGGCTCTAAAATGAGTTGCATTTATTATCTTTTTTGCATAAACCAAAATAAACTCAACATTAGGAGTAAAGAAATTCCCCTTAGCCCCACCAGTTTTCATAACCCGTGATATTGTTGAAATAAAATTATCTTCACCGAATATATCATTACATATTACTTTAAGGTTTTCTATTTCAGAATCATCAATTGAAATAAAAACGACCCCATCATCACAAAGTAAATTACGCGCCAACTTTAAACGTGGGTACATCATGTTCAACCAGTCAGTATGATAACGCCCACTGGTTTCAGTATTTGTACTTAACTTAACATTGCCATCAGCTTGCCCTGTCAATTCCAAATAGTTCTGAACATTATCCTGAAAATTATCAGGATAAACAAAATCTTTACCTGTGTTGTACGGTGGGTCAATATAGATGAGTTTCACTTTTCCGCTGTAGCTCTTTTGCAACAGCTTTAGCACCTCTAAATTATCACCTTCAATCATCAGGTTCTGTGTGCTATCCCAATTCACACTATCTTCTTGACATGGGCGTAGCGTACCTCTAGATGGTGTTAATGCAATTTGCCGAGCTTGCCGCTTACCGTGCCAATTCAGGCCATAGCGCTCCTCTCTATCATCGACTTCACTACCAAGCAATTGCTTTAACACATCAAAATCAATTTTTCCCTCACTAAACGCATCCGGGAACAGCTGCTTTAACTGCCCCATGTTTTCCTCAATCAAAGAAGTCGAAGCCAATTCTGGTGAATCAATCGAAAGTTTTTTCATAAGTTCTGCTTAGTCTCACTGGGGACATTCGGCGGGGATAAAATAGCGCAAATGTAACACGGTATAGGGATGAATGGGCAGCATTGACCCGAGCGCGTACAGTAAATAAGGTCATGTGTATTCAGTGGCACGACGATGATCACCAAAGCGGATAATTGATATTGGGTAAACTATCGCCACCATCTGTGCGCCGTTTTCGTTGGGTTAACGCCTGAGCCTGTACTAGCAATGCCTTGTATTCCTTGGCCACGACTCCAGTTCCGATACCCAAGCCAGGTAAACCACCATAGCGCGCCAGCCAACGCCTTGGCTTAGCCGGATCCCAACTATCCAGCGCCATTTTAAGCTGTAGATCCAGATAGGCATTATCTTCATCATTGTTGAATGGCATCAGGGGCCGCCCTCATCTCTTTTGCCACCTTGGCAATGGTTGCCCTGGAACATTTGAAATTAGCCTCAATCTGAGACCATGACCATTCGTTGTTTAACGCCAATCGCACTCGGTCATGTAATGCAGTATCGACTGGACGTCCTTTGTATCGCCCTGCCTGCTTGGCCTTGGCAATGCCCTCGGCCTGCCGCCTACGCCTATCCTCATAGTCTTTACGAGCGATGGCAGCCAACATATCAAGCATCATGTCATTGATGGCGGCCAACATCCGCTCCTGGAAACCAGCCGAAGGCGTGAGCATGGCCCAAGAGGTGGGGAGATCAAGCGCAACCACCCGCAGCTCCTTGCCTTTGATCAGCATTTTCAGGCGTTCCCAGTCAGGGGTATCCAGTCGACTAAGCCGATCCACCTGCTCAACGAGCAAGATGTCACCTGGCTTTGCCAGTTCCAACAACCGAAACAATTCAGGGCGCGTGAACATGGCCCCACTTTCATGCTCTTGAAACCAGCCATCAATTTGGAACTGGCGTTCATTCGCGAAGTGCAAAAGAGGCTCTTTAGCCCGCAGGGCATCTTGCTCTTTGGTACTGGCCCGTAAATAGGCAAAAACACGATTGGACACGCATTGGTCTCTTTTAAGTGGTTTACATAAAATGGTGTGTTTTGAGTGGTTTTACTACTTCCGGAGCTCACTGTCTAGATGGTTCACCTGGGGTGTACACAAATCAAACCATACTGCGTTCCATCCATCCTCTAAGTTGTTACGCCAAGTTCATTGAGAGGATTCGCATTCATATATTTTTTATCAACACGCGCGCATTTGATAAAGTGATAAAGTGATAAAGTGATAAAGTGATAAAGTGATAAAGTGATAAAGTGATAAAAAATTATATTATCAAAATATTTTTTTATGATATAGTGGCCTCGTAATGTCCATTTGCACTAGAGGCCCCTATGATTACTGTTATAGGTTCAAACAAAGGTGGTGCGTCAAAGAGCACAACTGCTACAAACATTGCAATTGCTTTGGCATTGCGCGGGAAGGATGTTTGTCTTTTAGATGCGGATCTTCAGTCATCTGCGGCAAAGTGGCATGCTTCTCGTGAGGAAGCCGATCTGCTACCTCGTATTACCCTTATTCAGAAATATGGCAACATCAGTCAAACTTTGCGCCAGCTCGATGAAAAGTTTGATCATGTGATTGTAGATGTGGCTGGTCGCAATAGCCGTGAACTGGCTAATGCGGGGGCTGTGGCTGATGTAATGATTGCTCCGCATTTATGCTCACAGTTCGATCTGGACACTTTGGAAGAGCTTGAAGGCCAGTTGGAGGCTTGGCAGGATCTAAATCCTGATTTAAACCTCTATATGTACCAGACGCGAGCTACTACTAATCCTGTATTGCGTGGTAAAGAACGAGCAGAGTTTCTCGAATATCTGAAGTCCTTCCCGACCTTACCTCCTCTTAATGCTATTAACTGTGAACGAAAAATTTATCGAGACGTAGTCCCTCTCGGGAAGTCTGTTTTAGAGGCAACCAATAGAACCGCAATCGAAGAGGTTGAGCAACTTATCGAAGAGGTGTATTCCAAATGGCTTTAAAACCACGGTCTATAAAAAAACCATCAGATGCTCAGGTTGCTGCTCTCGCCGACAAATTGGCTGATAAGCAATATGGTGGGCCATCGCTCATTGTCAAAACTGAAAAAACCGTACAGCGGAGTCTTGCTCTGCCCCAATCTCTCGATCAGGCAATTACCAGGGTATCAGCAGAAAATAAACTCTGTGGGTCTGGTCCGAAAAATACAAGTGCTGTCATACGTGAGGCTTTAGAGCAGTATCTGGAACGGCGGAATAGTCTAGATTGACATTTTATCATTTTATCATTTTATCATTTTATCAAAAAAATATGATTTTATTTTGATAAAGTGTAATTTACTTTCCAAGGCTGGCGGCGTTGTAGGGATTACTTCAGCATTAGGAAATTAAAGCACGTTAAGGGATTTTATTCCCAGCAACGGCGCGGCTTTGCGCAAGCTACGCCCCTATTGAGCGAGGGGACGGGCAATACAAGTAAATCAAGAGAAACAACTTAGCGTTGCACTTCAGAATTGAACTCACTAGCACTTAAATATTAAGATATTGAATCATAAGAAGTAAGGTTTTTGAATTTATGGGATATTATGTTTTTGTAGATTCAATTGATCAACGCAACAACCATGTGAAAGCATGCTGTTGCGGAGGATTGTTGAATGAAACGAACATTTACAGCAAAGGAAAAAGCGTTTGTTTTTGATCTGTGGAAGCGCGGAACCGGCTTCAGTGAGATAGCGAGAATCCTGGATTCGAAACCCGGCACCATTTTCACCATGTTGAGGGACACGGGAGGCATCAAACCGAGCGAACGCTGTCGAGCAGTGGCTCACCTCACGTTATCTGAGCGTGAGGAGATTCGAGCAGGTCTATCGGCAAAGATGAGTATTCGTGCCATCGCACGCTCTCTTAACCGCTCTCCTTCAACAATATCTCGGGAAATTCAGCGCAATCGTGGCCGACTTGGCTACAAAGCTGTTGATGCCAATAATCGTGCAAATCGAATGGCCAAGAGACCCAAGAAATACCTTCTGGAGCGGAACTCGCAACTACGAAATCTTGTGCTGGAACAACTCGAGTTAAAATGGTCTCCGGAGCAAATCTCTGGCTGGCTCAGGAGAACGTTCCCCTGCCAGAACATAATGCAGATATCCGCCGAGACGATTTATAAAACGCTGTATTTTCGTAGTCGGAGTGCGCTGCACCACCTGCTTGTCAAACATCTGCGCCGTTCTCATAGCCTGCGTCATGGAAAACGCCATACACGCAAGGGAGAAAGAGGCACCATCAATATGGTGAACGGCATATCAATCCACGAGCGCTCCAAGCACATCGACAACCGACGATCTTTCGGTCACTGGGAAGGCGATTTGGTGTCCGGTACGAATAACTCTCACATAGCCACACTTGTAGATAGAAAATCGCGCTATACAGTTATTCTCAAGCTAAATGGAAAGGATGCCGGGTCTGTAAATCAAGCACTTATAAATAAATTCCAGGAACTGCCACCCAAACTTAGGTTATCCCTGACGTGGGATCGCGGCATGGAACTGGCCAAGCATCTGGAGCTTACTGCCAGTACAGGAGTAAAGGTTTACTTCTGCGACCCTCAAAGTCCCTGGCAACGAGGCACGAACGAGAACACCAATGGTCTCATACGACAGTTCTTCCCAAAAAAGACATGCCTTGCCCAATATTCCCAGCAGGAGCTGGATAAGGTTGCAGCCCAACTAAACAGCAGGCCGAGGAAGACCCTGAAATTTAAAACACCTAAAGAAGTTATTGAAAAGGGTGTTGCGTTGACAGGTTGAATCTACAGCCGCGTACTTTGCTCAGGAGTCACTGGCAAGTACGCGTGGATAGCCAACCAGCAGGACTTCTATCCCGTTTCCGTTATCTGTCGTATGCTGGAGGTCTCTCGTGCGGGCTTCTACCACTGGCGCCAGCGTCCACCGTCACAGCGCCAACAAGAAGATGAACGACTCAAGGTCGCCATTCGGGCTGCTCACAGCAAGACGCGCCAGACCTATGGCGCAGCGCGTTTACAAGCTGAGTCGGCCGCCGAAGGATTTTACGCCGGGCGGGACCGGATTGGGCTATTGCGCCGTGAAATGGGGTTGTCTTGCAAACAAAAGCGCAAATTCAAGGCGACAACCCATTCTTCTCATTCCCTGCCGGTGGCGGAAAATCTCCTTGGTCAGGTCTTTGCGCCGACGAAGCCCAACGAAGTCTGGACCGGTGATATCACCTATATCGCCACCGACGAAGGCTGGCTTTATCTGGCTGGTCTCAAGGATGTGTTTACCTGTGAGATAGTGGGTTATGCGATGGGAGAGCGAATGACCACCGGGTTGGTCAGTCAGGCGCTGTTTCGGGCTGTGCTGCAGAAGAGGCCGCCCGTTGGGCTTATCCATCACACAGACCGGGGCAGTCAGTACTGTGCTAAGGCTTACCGAGCTCTCCAGGTACAATTTGGCATGCAGAGCTCCATGTCACGCAAGGGGAACTGCTTTGACAATGCCCCGATAGAAAGCTTCTGGGGGTCTCTTAAAAATGAACTGGTTCACCACCATAGATTCAAGACGAGATCGGAGGCCAAGGCAGCGATTCAGGAATACATAGAGATTTTTTACAACCGCCAACGTCGGCATTCACGACTTGGCAATGTCAGCCCGGCGGAGTTTAACAAGAGGTATTGGAGAACAGCTCAGGCTGCTTGATCCGGGACTGTCCGATCTTGTCAGGACACCTCATCTCCTGGGTGACTGACATTACCTACATCCGCTCTCAAGAAGGGTGGCTGTACCTGGCGGTGGTGCTCGACCTGTTCTCTCGCCAGATCGTCGGCTGGGCGATGAAGTCACGCATGACGGCAGACTTGGCGGTTTATGCGTTATTGATGGCCGTCTGGCGGCGCAAGCCCAAGCAGCCGCTACTGGTGCATTCGGATCAGGGCAGCCAGTTTACCGGCGGTGAATGGCAGGACTTTCTGAAGACCCACAACCTGAGTTGCCACCGGCCGCCCGCGCTCGGTGACTTGTTTAACCGCTTCGATTGTGAATGTTTCTGGATAACGCTGACGGGTCATAACACCTCCAATAGTTGCCTCATTTTAAGGCTGTGAGGTGTCTAGGGAACTGGGGGAGATTCAGTATGTAGTACCAGTGGCAAAAAATGACACTGAGTCCGGCAGAAATTACCCGATTAAATTATCAATAGCCTTCCTGATCACAGACTCTCGCTGTTGTTTATAATCCTTCAACTTAATTGAATCATCAGTTGTGAGCGACTTTGACTTGCTTTCCATCGCGTCTATTTTCTTGGCAAGATCGTTGTATCGACTACGGTCAAAGCTCAGATATTTGTCCACTAAATTTTGTGACGCCACCTTGGTTGTAATGCCCTGATTATACACATAATTACCCTTGGATGGCCCTCTGATGAGATAATCATAAGTAAGAGGTTGGCGACTCCGAGACAAAGCGTTCTCAAGCAACGCCTGAGTAATATGGCCATTCTCGTTACTGGTGTCAGACTTCATTTTTTGTTGGTCCATGACCTTCATTCTGGCTCGAGCCATCAAGAGAGCATGGGGGAGGTTATGGCTTTTGATGTACATATCAATAACTACATGGCAAATCGGTGACAAGAACTAGCAAATTACAAGCCAATAAGGGGTCGCCTCAGAAAACGGAAAATAAAGCACGCTAAGCGTGTGCAGAGGCAGGGATCCAGCGGTATAGCGTAGGAACGGACACACCAAGGTTCTTGGCCACATCCTTGGGGGGCACTCCGCTGGCCAATAGCTTCTTGGCTGACTCGATCTTGCTGTCGGTCATTTTCGGCTTACGGCCACCTTTGCGGCCGAGTTGCTTGGCAACTTCTAACCCTGCTCGGGTTCGTTCTACTGTCAGGTCTCGTTCCATCTCTGCGAGGCTTGCCATGACATGGAAAAAGAATCGGCCTGATGGCGTGCCAGTATCGATAGAATCGGTGAGGCTCCTGAACTGGATACCCTGTTTGTGCAGATCGCTAACCAGCGCAACCAGTTGTTTCACTGACCGGCCCAATCTATCCAGCTTCCAAACAACCAGAGTGTCCCCCTCACGCAGCATTTCGAGTGCCTTACCCAAACCGGGCCGATCAGTACGAGTACCACTGATCGTGTCTTCGAAAACCTTTTGGCATCCAGCTTTAGTCAGTACTTCTAGCTGAAGCTCCAGGTTCTGATCTTGCGTCGAGACACGGGCGTAGCCGATCAACATGATTCATCTCTCGCTTGATCTGAATGTTGGAGCACTACGGGCAACTGTTTGAGCAGTTCTGGCAGCAATTCCTGAACCGTGTCCCAGACAATATCGAGGTTAATGTCAAAATAGCCATGAGCCATGCGGTTCCGCATATTCCGCATGCTGCGCCACGGTATTTCCTTGTGCGCTTCGGTAAACGCGGTATACATTGCCGGCATCACCGGTGGAATGGCTCGGCGTATCGAGCCCATGAGACCCGCGCGTTTGCACGAGAAATCGGGTTGGAGCCCAGAACAACTGCGGTGAGGAGCCCACAGGGCAACGGTATAGCGGAGAGCTTCGTGAAGACGATGAAGCGAGACTATATCGAGATGATGCCAAAACCGGATAGCCGAACAGCGGTAGGCAATTTGGCCATCGCGTTTGAGCATTATAACGAGCACCACCCGCACAGCGCCTTGGGATACCGTTCACCTCGGGAATTTCTGCGCAGTCGGGTATCACAACCCTAAGCGGGAAAAAGTGTCTGGATCTATGGGGTCAAATCCAGGAACACAGTCTATCTGGAAAGAGTGGCACATGGATTACGAGCCAAGGGACATGCCGTCGATGATGCGTTATTGCAATACCTATCGCCGCTGGGCTGGGAGCACATCAACCTGATAGGGGATTACCTGTGGCGCAGTGGCGCCAAGATCGGTACAGGTAAGTTCAGGCCGTTACGACCTCTATCACCGGCTTAACGTGCTTTATTTTCCGTTTTCTGAAGCGACCCCTATTTGGTGCCAGACGGTGAGCCAATCGCTATGAGTAGGGTTTTTGGTGATCAGCCCTGCATACCCCATGTCGGCCCCCAGCCGCTTCGCTAGAACATGTTCTATGGCCGCCAGATAGCGCAACGGCTTTTGCCGTGCTGAACTGGTTCGGGCTACAGGGGCCTCCAGCATATACCCGATATGGGCATGGCCGTTCGTGCGGTTAACGCTGATCCAGTGCGGGGCTGGCAAGCCTGCATCCTTACACGCGTGGTAACTGTCCGGCTTGTCCAAGTCGAACACCAAGGAGGATACATGCGGAGGCGGGTTGTACTGGATGTGGAGATAGCCCAGAGCGGTAGCCTGCGGACGAATGAGCAGCCCTGACGATTTATCATCAGTGCAGTAAGGGCGACGAGGGAGACGTTCGATGAATGCAGCGGCGTGAAGAGCTGGTTTTACCATCGAACACCGCGCTTATTGGCGGTGCTGGGTTGTTTGGTGTGATCCATGTGGTATTCTTCTTCCTGTGATTAAGTCACGGCCCCGAACTCTCTGTCTCTTCCGCCAAGTTGAAAGCAGAGATTCGGGGTTTGTCTTTTCTGGACAGTACGTTACCGCAGTCAGGCCGCCGCTGGCACGTTTTTTCTTGGGCGCCCACCCTTTGCACCGTTTGCCCTCGCCGCTGCGACTTTAGCGGGGGTTTTGGCCTTGCCGCCCTTCGCTCCCATCTTGGATGCAGCCCAGTTCGCCGAACCCAACAGCCCTTCCAGCAAAGCAGGCAAGTAGAGATCTGCATCCAACTTCGGAAAGTGCACTCCCAACCCTGACGGCGAGATCTCGATTTCCTGTAAGTCGCTAGGCTTCGCTGCCTCCAACCCCTGCGCCAGATGAGGCGAAAAGGCCAGTTCCAAACCAGAAGATAAGGCGATCACAACCCGTCCAATTCTCCGGTCATAACGCACGCTCGTAGCAACCGGATTACGGTTGCGAGCCTCAGCCCCCCGCTGAATTGCAAGAGCAATCATTTCATCGGTTAGTTCCATGAATCACCTCCCATTGGCTTATCAGGTGGGCTTGATTGCGTTGCAACTCAGCCCAAATGCGCCTAAGCGCTTTACTATCAAACCCGTGGTTTTCCCGCAGCTCTGGTCCATCTTGCTCCCCAGAGAGGTTAAACACCGCCTCGCAGCCGCCCCCAATCACGTGCACATGCGCCGGACGATGGTCGTTGGGATAAATCACCACTCGCCAGCCCCCAATGATCAACACCGTTGGCATCAAACAACCTAACTGTTTTGGTTTTTATTGACACAATACTACACCCGAATGGGTGAGTTAGCGATAGGTTAAAACGCCCTGCAATGGTCTCGGGGCAACCATGAAACCGGCAGCATCGACCTCGAAGCGGATCACCCCGATCTGCTGCAAATAGGCCTGCAAGGTATCGAGCTTACGAAACACTCTGAGCTGCTTGCTACGTTGGGCGGCCAAGGCGCGTTCGGCGAGGCCGTAGCGCACCAGCAGGGTCCAGCCGCTAGGCTGGCCAACGGCGACCACGACACGGACGGCACCGGCGGCCACCAGTTGTACCAAGGTGGGATGGGTAATGGTTTCCATGAGGGGGAGATTCCGAGGCAAGGGATAATGCGACGCAGGATGGGAGATAACGCCCTGCAAAACAAGCCATCTTGCAGGATGATAGGCAGCAAAAAGGGCGTCCGATTTAACGTAACGCCCCCTTATACGCAGTGTAAATGTAAATATAAAATTCGGACGCTGAACGGTAATAACCGCCTTGCTGTTATTGCAAAGGCGGCGGATTCAACACAAAAGTGCAACGCTATGCCTCACTCATATGAGGGGAATTGTTAATTTTGGCCTTCATATTATCGTGTTACACATTCTTCCTATTTGTCCCTAAAGGAAAATCTGACCAATACAATACCAACGCCAAGCATGCCACCAAGCAGAGCCGCCAATACAACTATCAATAACCGCTTAGGTTTATCTCGCGCCAGTGGTTCATTCGGTGAATCTAAATAGGTAAATGATTGAAAATCTATTCCAGTAAGATCTATTTCTTTTAACCTCTTAATTGCAACCTTTAAATCAACCAGTTTAGGTTGATATTCATCTAGCGTCATTGAATCTAAAATTTTCGCTTGTTCCGTTAACGCTCCAACACCTAAAGAGGCAGAGAACCGATCTGAACCGTTATAATTCTCGATAGGCTTTTCAATATTTGCTGCCTTTGCAACATTCATGCTGTAAGTTGCTGACTTACGATCTCGTTCAATTCTGATTTTAGCGTCTTCTGCCATTATATTTTGCTGAAGTGACAATGCTTTTAGCTTGATGTCTAGCTCTGCAATGAGGTTTTCAGTTAGGCGTTTTTTTTGCAATGCACTAATATATTTAGTGTAAGCTTCATGTAGTTTAGTTGATGTTTCTGGCGAATCAGCTGCTACTATCAGTTCATAACCAGTTTTTGTTTGTGGCTCTTTCGGTTTGGCCAATACCTCTGCCCTGATTAGCATAGACCAGTCTTGTAACCACCTGTGCTGCGCCTGTGCATCGAGGTTTTTATCGATCACCTCATGCTTAAAAAACGAACTTTTCCGTAAAAAATCCCGCTGATTGTCGCGCTTATTAAACTCACGGATAAACTCGCTGAATAATTCGTTACCACTAGGTACGCCACCTAAACCAAGTTGATTTATTTGGTCGGTTTTTTTTAGTAAAGGAAATATGTCAACCTTAAGTGGATTGTCGATCGTTGCTTTGGTACTCCACACCGATGGAATTGACAACGAATACCCCCATCCTCCCATAGCAAACAGAGTCACAACAGAGAAAATCAATAATTTATTATGCCACAATTCAAGAATAAGTTCTCTAAGGTCAATCTCATTATCTGTCTGTGCTGAATTCCAGCTTTGCTGTAATGGTGCTAAAGACTATTTTGGCATACAATAATTCTCCTATTTTTTTCGTCTGTTATTTTAACAAAAATGCAAGTCGTGATTTTTGCAATTTTCAATGAAATGTAAAACACATGTGATTTTGTGTGATTATTTTTTGATTAATCCCAATGGTTAATATTAACATGTAATACAACAGGACGAAAGATAAAAAAAGTTTACATTGACAGAACCTAACATATTCAAATTTTATTTTATTATGTTAATGAGAACCCGCTGGAGCTAAATAACTGATCCTAATAGTGCTACACCTTCGCTGTGCCATAGCCATTCCCCGGGAAAGGAGACACGGTATCCATGAAGTGTTTCACTCGAGCCAGCAGGTTGGCCATCCCTCTGCATTGATGATTGCGCGTGATGGTTTCATGTAACTTGTGCCACAGCCGTTCGATGTGATTAACCCAAGGACTGTAAACTGGCTGGAATACCAGGCAGAACTTGGGGTTCTTCTTCAACCATCGCTCGGTCTGTTTGCTTTTGTGAATGATGTAGTTATCGAGGATCAGCGTGATGGTTTTGGCTCGTCGGTAGTGGTGACGCAGCTTTTCCAGCATGGCGATAAACAGGGATGAGTTTTTCTTTATCCCGCTGACGTAAAGCACTCTTCCGTTGCCTGCATGAAGAACGCCTGCCAGGTAATGCTTGGCATTCTGCCCCGGAGTGACAACACGCTTTTGCTGCGCTCTGAACATCCAGTCGGCCCCTAATTTGGGATTGAGGTCTATATCGACTTCATCCTCATAAAACACCGGGTTATCCGCATCACAACGGGCCAGCGCGGCGTCGATATTCGCCATTTTCTCCTGATAGGCCGGGTCTTTTATCCGCAAGGTCGGCACGGGCCTGCGCCAGACAATCCCCATACGAGGTAACCATCGACGAAGTGTGGAGGCGGCCACATTGAGCCCTGTTAACCGATTGATTTTGATAGCCAATAGTTCGGTACACCAACGGCTGCGCTGATAACCAAAATCTTGCGGAGAAAACTGCATGAGCAGCACCAGTAAGGTGACCATCTTGGCGATAGGTAAAACTGGGGCACGGCCAGCCGGTAAGGCTTCTAGCGCATCTATGCCTTCATCTCGATACCACCGAAGCCAACGACCGATGGTCGAGCGCGCAGCGCCGGTAAGGTGATGAACATCAGTGATCGTGCGTCCTTCATGTAACAGCAAGATGGCCATCAAGCGACGAGCATGCCCTTTATCACGCGTGGCATGGATGATTTTGTGAATGCGGCGCCGTTGTGACCGTGGCAGGGGTGGTAGGATAGGCATCAACTCAGTCCTTTGGGTGTGGCTTGTTTTGTTTGGCGACTAATGAGATCGCACAAACTGGGCTGAGTTCCCTTCCTCCAGTGATCTACTATTCGGAACAGTTATTTAG